>NZ_JBIDFF010000029.1:0-19151 GCF_046635645.1 Gilliamella sp. BG2 | reverse complement strand
CGTATTCAAAAGCTAGGCTATCAATGGATATCACAAACGTGTTTATCGGGAATATTGTTAATTAAAACTTAATGTTGTACTAATCCTCTAAAAACGCATAAGGTATTTCCTCTGAAATTACTTTATGCGATTTAATCGTATTATAGTAGTTAATAGGTGCAAATAACACCGGCGCGCTCCCATCTGTCCAATTTTAGCCTAGTGCCGATGGAGCCGACAGATGACGAGACAATGAACTGCCGCTCACGCCCATCAAACAAAGGTTCTGCGGCATCACTTACCCAGACGTACTGGCCGTAGTAATGATTATCATATCCGTCGATGTCGCCCCACTCCGCAAGAAAACCTTCTCCAATTCGACGTTGGTAATGAACACCTGATGATGATGACGCAAGGTTATTTATGTCATTTATACAGGGAAAAAAATTGATAACACCACACTTCGCATTGGTTAACTCCCTTAGCTTTGCCATTCGGTAGCCGGTGGAGGAGGCATGCCATCTACAATAATTTAACTGCCTCTCATAACTTTTGTCTATGTCCCTCGATCTAGCGAACCACTTCTGCAATACAAATCCATATTTGACTACCTCATCTTCGGTATTAATATCTCTACCCACTAACTCAAACCTTGCTGGTAATTCTGGTCTAAAAGACAGATTACTTAGCTTAACACGGGCGACAATTTGTCCCCGATCTTCATCAGGAAGCATCGATTCATTAGCTCTAACATTTGTCACTGTTACACGAACCCCCCCCTCTTCAACGGGTTCCCATTTCAATTCTTCTGGTCTTATGTCTGTTATGAGTAAATCAAAATATAAACCATCCATACCTGTGGTCGGGAAATTGAGGTAGTAAAGATCAGGATCAATTGATTGTACTGAAAAGCCCTTATCAGGATTCCATATGTTAGCTGGGCCTGCAAATTGCCAGGTACTATCAGTGTTTTTACCATAAGATAGAGACGGCCTTACATAATCGATAGCTGGCGACGGTTGTAGCATTATTGCATCACTACGATTACCTGCTCGAGCCTTTTTACCATTCGCCTGTACATCCCATGACGATGACAATAATAACAATGCTAATACTAGCAAAGCTGTTTTAGGTGATTTGAGCGATAATTTCGAAGATATAAATAAGTTTTGTATAAAAACTCGTCGAATAGGATTATTTGATAAATTTAAGACATAGGTTTGCCAGTGCTTGTGCCTTGTGCCTTGTGCCTAAAATGATAATGCATTACATTCCTCGTGTCAAGTAATATTTTGTTTTATTTGAACTTTTATAATTATTCGCTTATTTAATAAGCTTGTTTTCCTACAGCGATAAAAGTATAACCATTTTAAAAATTGTTGGCTAGTTTTTTGGCGGAATTTTTTGTGAAGAAATGTAAATTTTAGAAAAAAACCGAGTTGTTTATACTTTATAGTTAAAATAATCCTCTAAAAACTCATAAGGTTCCTTTCCCGAAATCGCTTAAGATTTTGCATTTTATCTTTTAAATTGATAAATATTTGCTGATTATGTCATATCTCAATTCAAAGTTTGTATCACTTTTTTCACTTTGTCATTCGCTTGTGGATTAAGTGGTTTAGTAAATTTGTGATTGATTCGATGCTATTACACGCTCTAACATAACGTTCTGCTGGTTAAGGAAACAAAAAACTTCAACAAGGCATTCTTACACGCTATAAATGATTGAATAACTAACCATAAAGCATTTAACAAAATTAGTGACTGTTATTTTTTCTTTATAATATAAGCGTCATATCACTTATTTGTGATATGACGTTAATTTTGTTTTTATGTCTATTTTGTTACAGTAGTTTCTTAAATTAATGTAAACACCACGAGATATTCCTATAATTATAGGAATATCTCCCTGTAAATTATTTTGAGTTTAAATCTGCTTTTATATCTAATTTTTAATTAATGACTGTTTCGGTTAGTGATTAACTATTGAAAGCACTTTCACCATGGCTATTAATATCCAGACCTTCTCTTTCATGTTCTTCTGATACTCTTAAGCCAACAATGATATCTGCAATTTTATAAGCAATATAAGCAACCACTGTAGTCCAAACTACGCAGGTAATAACACTCATCAATTGTATTCCTACTTGAGTTGCCATTGTAATGCCTTCGGCATAACCAATACCTCCTAACGATTCTGATGTAAATATACCAGTTAATATACAACCCACAATTCCACATACGCCGTGTACACCAAATACATCACATGTATCATCAACTTTTAGAATTCTTTTGAGTGTTGATACTCCCCAGACACCAGCAAAACCACAAATAAGCCCTATTAACATAGCACCACCTACACCAACAAGACCTGCCGCTGGTGTTACACCAACTAATCCCGCTATCACTCCTGATGCCGAACCAAGGCAAGATGGTTTACCTCGTAAAAACCATTCTGCGAACGTCCATGCCAAAACCGCTGCTGCTGTTGCTGCAACAGTGTTAATAAAGGCTAAACCTGCTATTTCATCTGCATGCGTTGATGATCCTGCGTTAAAGCCAAACCAACCAATATAAAGAATAGCAGCTCCAAGGTAGACATAAGGTAAGTTAAATGGTTTTAGTGGTTCACGATTATAGCCTATACGATTTCTAATCAGATAAGCACCCACTAGTCCTGCAATCGCAGCATTAATATGTACTACCGTACCACCAGCAAAATCAAGTGCTCCTTCATCACCTAAAATTCCGCCTCCCCATACCATGTGCGCCATGGGAATATATGAAAATGTAAACCATAACACCATAAATATTAATACTGCTGAAAAACGAATTCGTTCAGCAAAAGCACCTGGAATTAAGCAACAAGTAATGCAAGCAAATGATCCTTGGAATGCTATCCAAATTAGCTCGTAAATCGATCCTGACACATCTGTAATACCTATCCCTGTTAATAGAAAATGGTTAAAGTTGCCATAAAACCAGTTCCCTTCACCAAAAGCAAGTGTATAACCGTAAACAATCCATAGCACCGCTATTAACGAAAAAGTTACTAGTACTTGTGTTAACATTGATAACACATTTTTAGAACGTAATAATCCACCATAAAACAAAGCAATCCCTGGCACCGACATAAAAAGTACTAGGGCGGTACAGATCATCATAAAGCCGTTATCCGCTTTATCAACTACAGCAGCTTCTTCGGCAAAAGCTGAACTTGAGAATAAAATAACTAAAAAGGGAATAATTTTTTTCAACATAATGATTTCCTTAACAATCAATTACAATGCCGAGTCATCGGTTTCACCAGTACGTATACGCACTACATGTTCAAGTGAAGTGACAAAAATCTTTCCATCACCAATTTTGCCCGTATATGCTGCTTTAGTAACTGTACTAATAACTTGGTCAAGTTCATCATCACGAATAGCTAAATCAATTTTAACTTTTGGTAGAAAATTGACATTATATTCTGCACCACGGTAAAGTTCGGCATGACCTTTTTGTCGTCCAAAACCTTTAACTTCGGTAACAGTTAATCCTGTAACACCTATATTGGATAAGGCTTCTCGAACTTCTTCTAATTTGAAAGGTTTTATAACTACAGTAACTAATTTCATCAATCGCTCCTAAAAATTGTGAGTTACAGATCAAATTATGCAAAGAGTGTGCCAAAAAAATTAACTTGAATTGAATTTGCTACTGCAACTTAATTTATAAAAATATAGCTATCATAAAATTAAAGTTCGGCTGTTTTGATTGGAAGGTTAAAACAAAAGATAACAAATAGTTAATTAGATTTATTATTTAACAGCGCACTAATATGGTGCCAATGCATATTAGTGGTGCTTAGCTGTTATAAAAATTACTTGGATCTAGAATGTCACCATTAACTTGCGATATTCGTCATAAGCAAAGTGATCTGTCATGCCACTAATATAATCCTGCAATAAGCGACATCGATAATAGAATTCCATACACGCAAAACTTTCTGCTTTATTTGAATTTAGTTTGTTAACTGCTTGTTTATAAGCGACACAATGTTTTGAGGATAATTTATGATATAAGCGAGTTTCAATAGGATAATTTTTGTGATGTTTATCCTCAACCAATTTCAAAAAGTCGTTGGTAGGCATATCAAGCAATGGGCTATAAATATCGAGCAATCCACTAATAATTCGGTACCCTTGAAGTTCAATATTTTCAACCGATTCATGATTAAATATATGTTCAAGTCCAACTGTTTTAAAAATATTAAGTAATTTATATTCTGCGCCATGATCTTCAAGTAAGGCATGATTAAATGAGCCATGATAAATTTCTTCAATATTTTCAATAAAACGTTCAGCAGCATGCGGTACCAATTTGCCAATAGTGTTGACACGTAGGTACATAAAAAATTGGTCAATGCCTATCGCATCAAATCCATTTTGATTTAGATTTTCATAAGGGCGATTGACAACAGTATCAAACAGATCACCTTTTTTAATCGGTCCCCATGCCTCTGCTAAGTAAGTATAAAGCTGTTTTACCGTTAGAATTTTCTTTTCAACCGCATCTTCTAGATCGGCAATGCAATATGAGATATCGTCGGCTGCTTCCATAATATAGGTAAATGGATAACGATGAAATGGTTTGATATCAAGCTGTTTGGATAGCGCCTCAATAAATGGTTCTTCTGATAAATAATAACCTGCTTTTTTCATTAAATATGAAAATTCTGGCAGTACCGGCTTAGACCAATAAGCTGGTTTAGAATATTTCATAATTGAAGCAATCTGAGAGTAAGTTAAATTGAGCCGTAATATTGTATGCACTAAACGAATTGCTTGTGCATTACCTTCGAAACTTGATAAATCTTGGCGGATTTTGGTTTTAAGTTCTTTTATTTCTTCTTTATCACTAACATTTATTTCAAGAAGTCGATAATTTGTTGCTTTGCCAAGACCTAAACGTAGAGTAAACCATTTATTAATGGCGGCCTCACCAAAATGACCAAATGGAGGATTACCAATATCATGCATTAAACAAGCCATTTCAACTAGGCTTTCAATCGCCATTATACAATTATCAAGCCCATATTTTTTTAATTTTCCAGCATTGCCAAGGCGATTAACGATTTCTTTGACTATGTATCGCCCAACTTGTTGCACTTCCATAGAGTGAGTAAGTCTTGTTCTAACTACTGAGTTTCGTTCTAATGGAAAAACTTGCGTTTTTTGCTGTAGGCGACGAATAGCGGCTGAGTTTATGATGCGTCCACGATCACTTTCAAAACAGCGTACTATTGAGTACTCATCAGACAGAGCTTCACGCTGTTTGCTAGCATAACGCTGATAATTAATTTTTTGGTTAAAGTTGATCATGGTTTCATCCTTAATTTAATCACTCAAATTGTTTTAAGTTTTCAAATTGCTAATGTTTGTTTTGCCCATTCAATACTTTTTTGATAATCATTAGGTAATAACGGTATTAAATTCTCTAACGCTTTTAACAATTTGTTTGTTTGGTTATGGGTTAAATTTAAATGCCCTACTTTACGTCCAACTCTAACTTCTTTTTCATACCAATGAAGATGTACCAAATCAATTGATAACCAATTTAAATTTAATTCTGTGCCAATTAAGTTAACCATAACTGATGGCGTAAATACATCTGGCTTAGGCAAAGGAAGTCCCAATATAGCCCGAAGATGTAATTCAAATTGGCTAATTGAAGCTCCATTTTGCGTCCAATGACCACTATTATGTACCCGTGGAGCAAGTTCGTTGATCAGTAGTTCATTACCAACAATAAAGCATTCCATAGCCATTACGCCAATATAATTCAATTTATGCATAATAGCAGATAGCATTTGCTCCGCTTTTATTTGTAATGAATGAGATTCGTTAGGTTGTACAACACTTATTTTTAAGATGCCGTCTTGGTGGAAGTTATTGGTAAGGGGATAAAATACTGTTTCACCTTTTGCATTACGAGCGCCTATTAATGACATCTCTTTTTCGAAAGGGATAGCCTGTTCAACGATAGCTTGTTGATAGATATCATCAGGTACAGTTATTGGACCATTAATAGCAATTCGCCATTGACCTCGCCCATCATAACCGCCAGTTCGACGTTTAACAATTAATAGCTCACCAAGTTCAGTGAATAGCTTTGACCAATCTTGGTATTGATTAAGTGCAAACCATTTGGCTGTCGGTAAACCAAGTTCGTCAAGTAGCTGTTTTTGCGTTAAACGGTCGGCAATAATAGGAAAAACATCTCGATTAACAAAATGCGAATGTTTAGCTAAAATTTGTGTAAACGGAGTATCTGACCATCGCTCAATTTCAGCTGTTATTACTGACTGTTGATATGGAATGGCGGTAGGATCTACATCTAATCCAACTGGATAAACTTTTATACCTATTTGTTCGCCTGCTTGCTTAAGCATTCGCCCTAATTGCCCGTTACCTAGTACACAAACAGATTGAAGTTTCATATTATGCATTCACTCTTGGATCTGGGTTATTTAGTACCTCATCAGTTTGAGTTAATCGCCATGTTGATAAACGTTGATATATTTCTTTATCATGTAGAGCTAGAATCTGTGCAGCAAGTAATGCCGCATTCGCTGCACCAGATTTACCTATTGCTAAAGTACCAACAGGAATGCCTTTAGGCATTTGAACAATAGAATAGAGACTATCTACTCCACTTAATGCAGCACTTTGCACTGGAACACCTAATACAGGAATCAGCGTTTTAGCAGCTAACATACCTGGCAAATGAGCCGCACCGCCAGCACCAGCTATGATTACATCAAAGCCTTTTTGTTTAGCATCTTCAGCAAAACAAAATAATTTATCAGGGGTACGGTGAGCAGAAACGATTTCAACATGATAAGGAATTGTTAACGCATCAAGGATGTCGGCTGCGTGTTGCATAGTAGTCCAATCGCTTTTGGAACCCATTACAATGGCAATTCTAGGTTGAGTATGCATGGCAAATGTATGAATAATTAAAATAAGATGTATGTGAAGTATACACTAAAATTTAATTAATGGGGATAGTAAGGATTTTATCTGTTAGCAATTAAAACACATGTTCCCAGAAAAATGAAGATGATAAACAAAGTAATACCGCCGAATAGTATCGGCGGTGAAGAAAGAGTTAGCCTTTTACTGCTGCCACGATTTTAATTTCTATCAAATATTCTTTTTTCATTAACCCAGCTTGCACTGTACAACGTACTGGTGCACTACCTTTAGCTACCCATTCGTCCCATGCTTTATTCATAGCGGCAAAGTCACTTTTATTAACTAAAAATAATGTTACATCTAATATACGTGATTTATCACTGTTAGCTCGGGCCAATATTTTGTCAATTTCAGCTAATGCACTTTTGGTCTGTACATAAGCGTCATTTTCAAGATCAGCTGGAACACTTGTGTAATAAATAACGTTATTATGGATCACTACTTCAGACCAGCGGTTATCTGGATCAATTCGTGTTATTGTCATCATATTTTCCTTGTTAGATGAGTTATTAAGATACTTTAATAAAATCAGCACGCAATTTTTTTATTTCATCACGCAGTACACCAGCTTTTTCAAATTCAAGATTCTTAGCCGCTTCGTACATCATTGCTTCAAGCTCTTTGACTCTTGCCTGTACTTCTTTAACTGAAACATACTGATAAGGTTTGCCTGATTCAAATGCTTGTACTTTGGCTGTTGATTTTTTGGTACTTAAACCTGCCTCTAATACGTCTTTAATTTCTTTGCGTACTGATTTTGGTGTAATGCCGTGTGCTGTATTAAAGTCTTCCTGTTTTTTACGACGACGGGCAGTTTCATCAATCGTTTTTTGCATAGCAGGGGTTATTCTATCAGCATATAATATGGCTTTACCATTTACATTACGAGCTGCACGCCCTACGGTTTGAATTAGTGAACTTTCTGAACGTAAAAAACCTTCGCGATCAGCATCCAATATTGCTATTAGTGAGACTTCAGGTATATCTAAACCTTCTCGCAATAAGTTAATGCCCACAAGTACATCAACTTTACCTAAACGTAGGTCACGAATAATTTCCATACGTTCAACCGTATTGATGTCTGAATGCAAATATTTTACAGTTACATTATGTTCTGACAGATAATCAGTTAAGTTTTCTGCCATACGTTTAGTTAATGTGGTCACTAAAACACGCTCTTCGTTATTGATACGAATTTTGATTTCTGATAATAGATCATCAACCTGCGTTGCAACTGGTCGAACTTCGATAATAGGATCTAATAAACCTGTAGGTCTAACTACTTGTTCAATAATTTCATTACCTGATTTTTCAATTTCGTATTTAGCTGGTGTTGCTGACACATAAATCGTTTGTGGCATGATGTTTTCAAATTCAGCAAATTTTAGCGGTCGATTGTCTAGTGCTGATGGCAAACGAAAGCCATATTCAACCAGATTAAGTTTACGTGAACGGTCACCATTATACATTGCCCCTAATTGTGGAATAGCCACGTGAGATTCGTCAATAAACAGTAATCCATCAGGTGGCAAATAATCAAATAAGGTTGCTGGCGGATCGCCTGGATTACGCTGAGCTAAAAAGCGTGAATAGTTTTCAATCCCAGAGCAATACCCCAATTCGGTCATCATTTCGATATCAAATAATGTCCGCTGAGTTAAACGTTGCTCCTCTAATAGACGATTATTGTCTAACAGAACTTTTTGACGTTCTTTAAGCTCTTGCTTTATTTGCGCAATAGCGTTTTCCATAATGTTTCTTGGTGTGACGTAGTGTGTTTTTGGATAAATTGTTATCCGCGATACTTCATTTATGCTATTACCTGTAAGCGGATCAAACATAACAATTCGATCGACTTCATCATCAAATAACTCAACGCGCACAGCAAGATCGTCTGAATCAGCTGGAAAAATATCTATAACATCTCCTCGAACACGAAATGTACCACGACTAAAACCTATTTCATTACGAGTGTATTGCAATTCAGCTAATCGAGTTAAGATTGAACGCTGATCGGTTATGGTGCCTTTTGTTAGGTGTAATATCATCGACATATAGGTTTCTGGTGCTCCTAAACCATAAATTGCCGACACCGAAGCAACAATTACAACATCACGTCGTTCTAGTAGTGATTTAGTGGCAGAAAGACGCATTTGTTCTATATGTTCATTAATTGATGCATCTTTTTCAATAAATGTATCGGTTGACGGTACATAAGATTCAGGTTGATAGTAATCATAATAAGATACGAAGTATTCAACCGCATTTTCAGGGAAAAAGGCTTTCATTTCGCCATATAGCTGAGCGGCTAATGTTTTATTTGGTGCTAAAATAATTGTAGGGCGATTATGTTTAGCAATAACATTTGCCATGGTAAATGTTTTACCTGATCCAGTTACGCCTAATAGTGTTTGATGCGCAATCCCATCATCAAGATTTTGATTAATCCTTTTTATTGCTTCTGGCTGATCACCAGCTGGCTTAAATTCGGAACATAATTTAAATTTTTTCATTACATCGCAACCTAATATTTTACCTATTAATAAAAATTATCCCCAAAAGGACTTGACCTTTTAAAATTTGCTATTTTTTGTTCAATTAACATTTTCATTTATAAAAAAGACAACTAATTTATAACTTGATTTACGGTAACATATTGATATAAAACAAAAAAATATTTCATGATTAAGTTACAATCAAATTAAGAAAAATCCTGATAGTTACTGAGGTTAGCGCTTTTTTCAATAAAATACTCACAGAGTTATCCACAGGCAACGGGGATAACTTTATAAATATAGTCTTTATAAACTTTTTTCAATTATCAAGATAAAATTTCAAAAAAAAATCCCTTTTATTTTAATGTTTATTCCTATCTTTAACGCTACTTTTGATAGTTTTAACTAATCATTCGATTTATCTGTTCGATTTGATATTGATAGCTATGATCCAAGTTTTGGATGAAAGTCAATCGGTGAGTGATGCATTTTGGCGCATCTTCTGCGTGATGAGACACGAATAGCAACTGCGTGTACCCTTCACTAATTAAACGATCTATCCAACGTTTTACTAATTCTCGATTAAGATGATCGAGCCCTTGCAATGGCTCATCTAAAATAAGCAGTGTCGGATGTTTAACCAACGCTCTGGCAATCAATACTAATCTTTGCTGTCCCCAAGAAAGCGATTGAAAGGGTTTATCCGCCTGCGTTTGTAACCCTAGTAATTGTAGCCATTCATCAGCCAATTTAGCTTGTTTATCACTGGTAGCTTGGTAGACACCAATCGAATCAAAATAGCCTGACAATAACACAGTTTTAACGCTAGAACTAACTCGATAAGCCAAATGTAAGCTGCTACTAACATAACCAATATGGCGTTTAATATCCCAAATCGTTTCACCCGAACCTCGTTTACGACCAAATAAAGTGAGATCATTGCTATACCCTTGCGGATGATCGCCAGTTATTAAACTTAATAACGTTGATTTACCTGCGCCATTAGGTCCAACTATTTGCCAATTTTGTTTGGCTTTTACTCGCCAAGTTAATCCATTAATGATTGCTTTATCATCATAATATACATAACCATTATTTAATATGACTCGATCTAATTGATCCGCTAATTGAGTTGGTGGTTCGTCGGCTTCTGGTAATGGCATATTGGAAATATTTTCCAAATCAGCTAATTGCTTAACAGTTGTATCGTTTAAGATTGTATCTTTTGTATCAATTTTCAATAGTTGGCAATCGGCTAATATGCCAATATTTTCAATAAAAGTAGGAATTTCATTAAATCGATTTAAAACAAGGACAATTGTGATACCTTGCTTAGCAAGATCTGCTAGTATTTCGGCTAAGTTTTCACGTGATGTCACATCTAAGCCATCAAAAGGCTCATCTAATATCAGAAAATCAGGTTGCTGCATTAAAACTCGACAGATTAAGGCTTTGCGTGTTTCACCAGTTGAAAGGTATTTAAAGCGTTTCGTTAATAGGTGTTCAATTCCAAATTGTGTTGCTAATTTTTGGCAAAGTACTTGATTAAAATTATTTTCTTGTATAATTTGCTGAGTGGTTAATCCTGTATCGTTTTCACCTTCGCTTAGCATATCTGTATTATTGCGTTTCCATTCATCATCAATTAGTTTTTGTAGCTGTTCAAACGATATGTGTGCTATGGAGTTAAATTGATTAATTACTTTGCCTGATAATAATGTTTGCTCACCAGCCAATGCTTTAACTAGTATAGATTTACCGCTGCCATTACGCCCCACAAATGCAACATTACTTCCTTGATTTATTGTAAGTGATTCAATGGCAAAAACTAGGTAGTCACTAATTTTAAAATGTGCGTTTTCTATTTGTAGCATGATAACCTCATATTGCTAAACTAATGTCGCAACAATAATATTTTGTGGATTAATAAATAGTTTTGATTGTTTGCCTGTAGCTAAGGCCGACTTTTTTACTTCACTGGCTAATTTGTTAGCATAAAGCACTATGCCAGAAGATAGTGTAAAAGCAATTTCACTCCAATTGCCATCAGTAGTTATTTTTTCAACGGTAACCGACAAACAGTTTTCGTTCTCGATTTCATTTTTTAATTCAATTAATGGAGCTTTAATTAACAGCAATACTGTTTTGTCCGTACTCAACTTTAGCCGTTCAATACTTGATTGAGTAATGTAAACTTTTAACTCAGTTTGATTATCACTAAGTAGCACTGTAATAAAACCAGCAACATCGTTTGTTTGAATCTGCTTAACCGTACCATATAATTGATTTCGTGCACTAGTTTGTAATGATAGTCTAGCTGTAGCTTTTAAAATATCATCTAAAGGTACTTTGTCATCATTTAGTATGTTAAAAGCGTTTTGTTGTAGTTGAGTTAATAGATCATAGAGTTGGATAAATCTAACTGCATAAGCACTCAGTTTAGTGCCTCCTCCATTTTTACCACCAATTGCAGTAATTAAAAAAGGTTTAGGTGCTAATTTATTTATATCATTAATGGCATCCCAAGCGGTTTTATAACTAATACCAATTTGCTTGGCAGCCTGACTTAATGACCCCGTCTGTTCAATTGCTTTTAATAACGCAATACGCCTTGGATCAGTAAATAACTGCTGTTTTATATTTAACGTTAATAAAATTTCAGGAGAAAACATAATTTAACACCATGAAGAACCGACTAATCAATTTGGAAGAGATAATAGTGGTTATTGTAGACCCTTTTTGGCATTCCTTCAAAACTTGGTAAAAATTTTGTTGATTGTCATATCGTATCAGCTTAAATGAATTTTAATTGTACTTTATATATAAATTCTGCTAGCATCGATATGTTATATTTTATATAGCGTTTATTTAATAATTTACCAAATAACTTAATAAATCATAATAATCAATTAGATAAATAATATTAACAGTTAAAATTAACTCAATTTTATTGTGAGGAACAAAATGAAAAAAATTATTGGAATTATCTTAATGATGGCAATAACTTTTTCAGTTTCAGCTGCTGAAAAAATGACTATATTTGCCGCTGCCTCATTGACTAATGCTATGCAAGATATCGCTGCAGCTTATAAAACAGAACATAAAGATGCAAATATTGTATTCTCATTTGCTTCATCATCAGTATTAGCTAAACAGATTGAACAAGGTGCACCTGCGGATATATTTATGTCAGCTGATCAAAAGTGGATGACTTATCTTATTGAGCATAATTTAACTAAAAATAAACACGATTTATTAAAAAATACATTGGTGCTTATTGCTCCTCAAAATTCACATTTAGAGAATGTTTCAATTAATAAAAATACCAATTGGGAAATTATTTTACCTAAAGGTGAAAGAATAGCTATTGGTGATCCTGATCATGTACCAGCAGGAATGTATGCAAAAGAATCATTAACTAATTTAGGGGTATTTAATAAATTATCGCCACAATTTGCCCCAGCGAGCAATGTAAGAGACGCTTTGGTACTAGTTGAGCGTAATGAAGCTACGCTTGGTATTGTATATAGTACCGATGCAAAAATAAGCAATAAAGTAAAAATAATTGGATCCTTTCCTGAAGATACATTTAAGTCTATCGAATATCCCATCACTTTGTTAAATCCGAAAGCAACTGATTTTTATCAATATTTAAATTCACCACAAGCTAAAGTTATTTTTGAAAAATATGGATTTATAACAAAGTAATTTAATAAGTAAATAATTTTATAAAACTATGTTATTAACTGAATTTGAATGGCGAACCTTACTACTTAGTGTAAAGATAGCCGCCACAGCAATTGGTTTTAGTTTGCCAATAGGAATTTTAACCGCTTGGATATTGGCACGCTGTCAATTTTTTGGTAAATCGCTATTTGATAGCATCGTACATCTTCCTCTTGTTTTACCACCAGTTGTTTTAGGTTATTTGTTGTTAATAACCATGGGACGACGTAGCGTTATTGGCGAGTGGTTGAGTAGCCATTTAAATATTAGTTTTAGCTTTAATTGGCAAGGTGCAGCTTTAGCTTCGGCAGTAGTTGCATTTCCATTAATGGTGCGTTCAATTCGTTTAGCCATTGAATCAATTGATACACGCCTTGAAAACGTTGCTCGGACTCTTGGAGCCCATAAGTGGCGAGTTTTTATAACTATTACTTTACCATTAGCCTTTCCTGGTATTCTTATGGGAATTGTATTGGGTTTTGCCCGTTGCTTAGGGGAATTTGGTGCAACAATCACTTTTGTGTCAAATATTCAAGATGAAACTCGCACCTTACCATTAGCAATGTATACGTTGTTACAAATTCCCAATGGTGAACAAGGTGCATTGCGACTGTGTATTATTTCGATTGTGTTATCGCTAATCGCACTTTTTTTATCCGAATTGTTAAATCGATGGCATAAAAAGAAGTTAGCAGGATAATCAATATGTTAAAAATAGATGTTCGCAAACAACTTGCTTCGTTTTCGTTCCAATTCAATCATGAGATAGCCTGCCAAGGGGTTACTGCTATTTTAGGCGTTTCTGGCTCAGGAAAATCCACACTAGTAAACCTTGTTAATGGATTAATTAAACCTGATCAAGGCCAAATCCAGTTGAATGGCTTACCACTAGTTGATTGCGATAAACACCTTTTTGTTACTCCTGAAAATCGGCATATTGGTACCGTTTTTCAAGATGCATTACTTTTCCCTCATTATAAAGTTATTAAAAATCTGATTTATGGTGCTAAAAATTTCAAGCAATCAAGATTTGATGAAATAGTTAATGTACTTAATGTCCGACCATTATTAAATCGTTATCCTGCTATGTTATCTGGTGGAGAAAAACAGCGAGTAGCAATTGGTCGAGCACTATTAACCAACCCTTTACTACTATTAATGGACGAACCGCTTTCAGCTCTAGATATGCCAAGAAAAAAAGAATTGTTAACTTATATTAATAAATTAACTAATGAGCTAAATATACCCATTATTTATGTAACACATAATATTAATGAAGTTAAACAAATAGCCGATAATGTTGCAATTTTAGATCAAGGCAAGCTGATTGAGTTTGGTAAGACCGAACATGTTTTACAAAGTGACTATTTAAAAGAATGGTTATAAAGTTCTAAAGTATTACTATTTTCCGCTTGTTTAATATATGTCACGCCATCATGCCAAGCACCAAGCACCGCACGAGTTGCAGTGTTGCCTTCAATTTGAAAATGATGTACAGCAGGTTTATGTGTATGACCGTGCACCATAATATCTGCATTATGTTTAACCATCATTTCAATAACTGCTTGCTGATTCACATCCATGATATTTTCAGATTTGAGTTGATTATGTTGACTACTTTTTTTTCGTAACTTAGCTGCAATTTTCAACCGAATAAAAAGTGGTAAAAATAAAAATAATTTTTGAAGCCATTTATTATGCATAACTTTTCGGAAATTTTGATATTGATGGTCGTCAATACACAGTAAATCACCATGTAAAAAAATGATGTTTTTTCCTTGATTAGAAAGGCAATTAATCTCAAGCAGTAAGGTCATTTCGCATTGTTGTGCATACTTTTTTCCCAATAAAAAATCACGATTACCATGGACGAAATATTTTCTTATATTACGTTTTGATAAGGCTTGTAAAGCCTGCGCAATTTGATAATGTAAGTTTGTTTTTACATCATCCCCAACCCAGTAATCAAAAAGGTCGCCTAGAATATAAAGCTCGCAGTTGTCGGGCAAAGTATCCAAAAAAGACAAAAAGCCTGCGGTTATATTAATATAACCTGAAGCAGGCTCATTATCTGCTAAATGGATATCAGCAATAAAATAACGAACAGGATTATTCAACCGTGACACTCGTAATAATAACATCGTCTACAGGAACATCAGAATGCATACCACTGCGCCCTGTTTTAACAGCTTTTATTTTATCAACCACATCAAGCCCATCAACAACTTGTGCAAAAACACAATAGCCATAACCATTAATGTCCGCAGAGCGAAAGTTGAGATAATCATTATCAACCACGTTGATAAAAAATTGCGCAGTTGCCGAATGAGGATCTGATGTACGTGCCATTGCTAAAGTACCACGTTCATTTTTTAGACCGTTATTTGCTTCGTTTTTAATTGGTGATTTTGTCTTTTTTTGGTTCATTCCAGGCTCAAAACCACCACCTTGAATCATGAAATTATTAATAACACGATGAAATATTGTGTTGTTATAAAAGCCTTCTTTGCAATATTCAACAAAATTTTTAACAGTTTCTGGCGCCTTATCATCAAAAGTTTTGATTTTAATATCACCTAAATTAGTGTGAAATATGATCATTGCATAATCCTTTTTTTAATATATATCTTTCGAATAAAATTTAGTAAATCTTAATTAATATAAATTATTTACCAAATTTTTCACATGCTTCTAGTGTATTGCTCATTAACATAGCAACTGTCATGGGACCAACACCACCAGGAACAGGTGTGATCCATCCCGCTCTTTTAACAGCAACATCAAACTCTACATCACCTGCAAGTTTACCATCTGGCAAACGATTGATACCAACATCAATGACGATTGCACCTGGCTTTATCCACTCACCCTTAACATAATTAGCAATGCCTACTCCCGCAACAACAATATCCGCATTGCTAACATGTTTTGCTAAATCAATAGTACGACTATGGGTAATGGTTGTTGTGCAACCTAATAATAATAACTCTAATGCCATTGGACGACCCACAATGCTTGATGCTCCTACAACGGTAGCATTTAAACCTGACAGATTTATGCCGGTGGATTCTAGCATTTTGACTACGCCATAAGGAGTACATGGTCGCAAGATTGGATCACGCTGTAGCAAGTGTCCAATATTATATGGGTGAAAACCATCAACATCTTTACTTGGATCAATACGTTCAAGAACCTTTGTTTTATCAATATTATCAGGTAAAGGCAGTTGTACTAAAATACCATGCACATCTAAACGTTGATTTAGTTCATCAATTAATGCTAATAATTCATCGGTGGTCGTCGAGGTAAAGTCATAAGCAAATGAAACAAAACCAACATCATCACAAGCCTTTTGCTTATTTTTAACATAGATTTTTGATGCAGGGTCTGAACCGACTTGAATTACAGCTAATCCTGGGACTGATAGTCCTTTTTCAATACGCATTTTGACTTTATTAGCAATTTCAGTTCGTATTTGTTGTGCTAATACTTTCCCATCAATTATATGTGCAGTCATAAGCTTCCGTTTAACTATCTTATTAGAGGTATCATTTTCGCAAAAGTTTTTATTAATGTCTATTTAGTTATGAATTGATTGATTAAGTTGATTCAATATTTGTTTGTATTGAGCATCAATATCTGTAATAACTGAACAAATATGAGCATCAAAAGCTTTTAATTTAGGTTTTTGAGCCTTCCATTCATTTTTAGAAATTTGTTTAATTGCTCCATAATTTTTAAAAAATTCGAAATGCAAAATACTTCCGCCCACAACATTATAAAAAATGCGTTGACCAATATCTTCTCCATCTTTTTTGATATTATTAAAATGTCGGTAAGAAAATCGCGTATTACCATTTTCAGTAATAATTGATGCATGTAACAACTTGACTAAACGTTTATATAATTTGTTTAACTCGCTTTTTAGCTCATTATCATCGCCCAATTGATTTTTTATTGCTTTTTCAAAAGTTTCTTTAACTTCAGTTAAAAGGCTTAATGATTGTTGTTCTAGTAGCGGTAACTGTTGACGTAAATCTTGCTGAAATTGAATCAGTTCTTTTTGTAATGATGGATTAAGTGATATCGTTTCTTTATTTAAAATGACATTACCATTTGGCATGATAATTAAATCATTTTTTTTATCAAAAACATGTACACTTTCTCTATTTATCGTAATGTCATAACTGGGCTTAATCCCACACTCTTTTTTAGCAGCAAATACGGTGATAGGTAACAACAAAGCAATCAATATCAATTTTTTTAACATATTCATATCCAGCTAGTTAATTCATGAAGATTATAACGTCTACTAAGAAATAAACATAATAAAATTAAATAAGTACTATAATTTTAAAAACAATACTCGCCAAACGGTTTAATTACTTTATATGATATCAAAATTAATTATAAGTAGTTTTATACTAAAACACATAGTTATCTGAAAGTTTTTGACAAACAATTTTTATCCTATTGAACAAAAATCGAATTCATCCTCCATAGTTTTTGCTTAAATTATACACCGCAAGTTAAATGGTAAAGAGTAGTAGGCTAGAGAACTAATACAGTAAGGATATTCATATGAATATGCGAGCCTTGACCATTAAAAAAGTGCAGACTAGCGCCCGATGGTACAGTTATATGATAGATAGTATTTCATGATAGTGTGTGAATTCTTTATACAACTAATGTTCTTAAAAGAGGTGAGTTTACTGAGTAATATGTAGGAACTACTTGTTGTGTTATTTATCGTAATTTGAGAAACAATGGTAATGGAAAACATAAAAAAATAGCGCCTTATCACCAGAAGGCAATATGGCGCTAAAATCATAAAAATAGCCGTCACTGATTCAGAGAGTTACGTTTCAGTTAATCTGAGTTTTATATAACTCGATATTATCATATATTGTAGAATCATTAACGTTTACACGCTATTTTACTATTGTCACCCTTTTCAGCTTCACGTGTAGAAACATAACCAGATAAGTTAACTGTAAAATAAATATTATACTTAGCGTAATCTATTTCTCTAGTCCAAAAAAGAACATAGTAAGTATTATCTTTAGGCCAATTTGATTTAGGATAGTTTTTATTCGATAGCCAGCCCCATTCCCCCATAACTGAACCGCCAATTGATCGCGTAAAACTATTGGGATAAATTTTCCAATTCTGATTTTCTGCAACATTAATAGCTGGAGAATTAGTATAATCTTTACGTAAAGGTATATTATCCATTCCTCCACATAAATTGATTGCATTAGATAAATTTATATTGTCGTTATTTTTAGGTTCTAACCACACAGAAGTTGGGTTAAATATATAATCATGAATGATTGAAGTATCTCTTTTTAACGTTGTCCTCACCGTAACATTTCCTGACGGCTTACTATTAAGTTCTACCACCCCATTTTGATCAACAGAAACACCTCCACCTGGGTTATTGAGTATTTGATAACGATAATCATCTTGTGCACCTATCATCACTAATTGAAATTTAGCTCCAGGAAAGCCAGTTGTTGGAAATTTTTTACCTGATTCTATTGGATTAGCTTTAAATCCCCAGTTATAAACATAATCAGCGCTATACCCTCCACCAGCGTTAGGATGTCGGCTTATATTCGTACCATTCCAAGCCCAAGGTCCTGAAATTGGGTTAGATGCCAAATTAGGATCATATGATCGCCATTGTAGATTAGGTGAAACAATCACATCATTCGGTTTTGCATAACAAATTTGCGATTTTGGTGCTATTTGGTAGGTCTTAGCTAGGGTAATTTGCTTACCTACATCAGGTATTCCGTATGCTGAATGAGCACTAACATTGGTTTTTATGATGAGCTTTAATGGCATTGAAAAGCCACTGCCACAACCTATCATTTTTTTCTTATCATTACCTATTATTCTTACACCATTATTGTCATACCACCAA
>NZ_JBIDFF010000028.1:0-22286 GCF_046635645.1 Gilliamella sp. BG2 | reverse complement strand
CGTATACTACGCTAACCTTTTTTATTCGTCAAGATCTTTTTTAAAATTTTTGATCTCACTTAATCACCAACTCTTCGCCTGCTTGTCGCTGACTGCGTGTCAGTGGATGCGCATTATAGGGGCTTAAAATTTTTGTGCAAGCAAAAAAGATAAAATAGTTACCCGGTCGCGCAAGTTTTAATCTTCATAAACTTTAATGGCATGATATTTATTAAGATTATAATCAGATAGTTTTTCAATCAACTTTTCTACAGACTGAGTATAAACTGTACTTAATACAATATTTTCGGACGCAGAAGGAATTATTTGGTCCAGATTATATTTATCATTTAGTAAATTACAGACCCTTGTTGCAATCGCATAACCTGAATCTATTAGACTCGCCTGAGGAAAAAGCGTCTGTAATTCTGTTTTAATAAAAGGATAATGCGTACAACCTAAAACTATTGTATCGGGGATTATTTGTAGTCCAAGCCAAGGTTGCATTAGTTCTTTTAACTGTTTCATATCTACATTAATGCCTTGTAATTTATTTTCGGCTATAATTGCTAATTCCGATAAACCTAACATTTTAACAGTACAATGTGAAGCAAATTGCTGTATTAAATCGGTTATATAAGTTCTTTCAACTGTTGCCTTTGTTGCTAATAATCCTATACATTTATTTTTAGTAAGTAAGCTAGCTGGTTTAATCGCTGGTACAACACCAATAATAGGGAAAGAAAATTTAGCGCGCAAACTAGGTAAACAGATAGTACTAGCTGTATTACAAGCAATAACTGCTAAATCAATTGGATAAAATTTAGTAACAGCCTCAATGACAGAGTTCACTCTATTAATTAAAAACTCTGATGATTTATCACCATAAGGGAACATCTCATTATCGAATACATAGATATAGTGTGCATTAGGTATTTTATTGTAAATTTCATTATAAACAGATAAACCACCAATACCTGAATCAAATATTAACACTGAAGGAGATTGTTTTACGATATTCATTTTAGCTATAGGATATTAAATAATAAATTAGAAACGCGTCATATCGTAAATTGATTAAAAATTAATGCAAGTATTTTACCCAAGCTAATGTTGCATTTAGTTCCATAAATTATAAACTAGACGTCTAGACGGTAAAACTGCTAAAATAAATACTTACTAAAGCTAAATATTATATTTCGAATATTGTGCAAGAATAAGTTAAGGGGGTATTCTATGTCAGAGTTTCTATTTACTTCAGAATCTGTTTCAGAAGGTCATCCAGATAAAATTGCCGATCAGATATCTGATGCTGTACTTGATGCAATTTTAAAACAAGATCCGAAAGCGCGTGTTGCTTGCGAAACATATGTAAAAACCGGTATGGCCTTAGTTGGTGGTGAAATCACTACTTCAGCTTGGGTAGACATTGAAGAATTAACTCGAAAAACAATTAATGATATTGGATATACCAGTTCAGAAATGGGATTTGATGCAAATTCATGTGCGGTGCTTAATGCTATTGGTAAACAATCTCCGGATATCAATCAAGGAGTTGATCGAAACGATCCTCTAGAACAAGGTGCTGGTGACCAAGGTATTATGTTTGGTTATGCTACCAATGAAATGCCAAATCTAATGCCTGCAGCTATAAGCTATGCGCATGACTTAATGCGCCGCCAAGCAGAAGTTAGAAAAAATGGTACACTTCCTTGGTTAAGACCTGATGCAAAAAGCCAAGTAACATTAATTTACCAAGACGGTCGGATAAAAGGTGTTGATACAATCGTTCTATCAACTCAGCATTCAGAAGGTATTGAGCAAAAAGCATTACATGAAGCCGTCATGGAAGAAATCATTAAACCAACATTGCCAGCCGAATGGTTAACACCTAGAACAAAATACTTTATTAATCCAACTGGACGTTTTGTTATTGGTGGCCCTATGGGAGACTGTGGATTAACTGGACGCAAAATCATTGTCGATACGTACGGTGGAGCAGCTCATCATGGTGGTGGTGCCTTTTCTGGAAAAGATCCTTCAAAAGTTGACCGCTCAGCAGCTTATGCCGCACGCTATGTTGCAAAGAATATTGTTGCTGCAGGACTTGCTGACAGATGTGAATTACAAATATCTTATGCAATTGGTATTGCCAATCCTACATCAATCTATGTCAATACTTTCGGCACAGAAAAAATCCATCACGATAAAATTGTATCGCTTATTAAAGAATTCTTTGATTTAAGACCTTATGGATTGATCCAAATGCTTGAGCTAATTCAACCGATCTATCAACAAACTGCAAGTTACGGTCATTTTGGTCGAGATATATTCCCTTGGGAAAAAACTGATAAAGCGGCACTACTACGTGATGCAGCAGGACTATAAACGCATACCAATTTATTTACATAATCAAACTATGGCTTGTTTAAGAACTCACTTAATGCAAGCCAATCAACGTCTACATTCCCAATATAAAGAGCCTAAGATCATTTATAAACCCAAAGGCAGTATTGCTGGTAGTGCCTTTTTAACACGTTGGGAAATTCAACTTAATTCGATTATGTTGCTAGATAATGGTACTCAATTTATTGAGGAAGTTGTGCCTCACGAATTAGCACATCTCATTGTCTTTAAAGAGTTTGGCAAAGTAAAACCACATGGTAAAGAATGGCAATATATTATGTCAGAAATATTAGGAAAAATCCCTGCAACAACTCACCGTTTTCCTATTCAACGCAATACTTATTTATACTACTGTAGTTGTCAACAACATCAATTAACCTCAATAAGACACAACAAAATTCAAAATAATAAAACTAGTTATTTATGTCGTAAATGCGGTACTATACTCAAACTTAAAAGTGCCATTTAGTACTAAGATATTATATGTGTAAGTTAGATTTTCATTTTTACAAAAGTTCGTTATTAATTCTCACTCTTGGCATTATCCTATATATTACGGGAAATTGGTTCATACCTTTATACAATGGAATGACGGTTGTAGTGATTGAACATATTCAATCTCTCTTCTTATTATTTATGTGCTGTTATACCTATTATTATGCAAAACGAGTATCTGAACATTCTGAGCTTTATAGATTTTGGATTTGGACAATTTTCTGGTGGTTTATGCTTTTTGGTCGAGGAATTAGTTGGGGAAGAGACTTTTTCCCTGAGGTACCTCGTTTCTATTATAAAATCCTTGCGAGTATATTAATAGCGATCCCAATACTAAGTATATTTTTACCCACCATTCGCCGAGAAATTGCTCGTCGCTACAAATACGAAAAAATACCATTTTGGCATATATTCTTTGCTTTTTTATTCTTAGGTATAGCTGATATTGCTGAACATCGCCGTATTGGACATGAATTTCTAGTTATAACAAAAGAGCGAAAAGATCTCATTGAAGAATTAATGGAAATTCCTTGTCTTCTTTGTTTATCCTTAATAACCTTTTATATGCAAAAAAATGAAAAAAAGAGAGTAGATTCCCTATGCTAAGCTACCGCCACAGTTACCATGCAGGAAATCATGCAGATGTATTAAAACATATTGTTTTAACATTATGTATTGAATCATTAAAGGAAAAAGAAAAGCCTTTTTTATATTTAGATACACACTCGGGGGCAGGACGATATCTATTAAGAAGTGAGCATGCAGAAAAAACGGGTGAATATTTATCAGGAATTAATTTACTATGGCAACAATCTAATATTCCTGAATTGCTTAATACATACATATCGGTACTAAGACGCTATAATCCTTTTGAGGAAATAAAATATTATCCTGGTTCACCATTAATTGCGAAGCAATTATTACGTGAACAAGACAAGCTCAACCTTACAGAGTTACACCCAACTGATTACCCTTTATTAAAACAAGAATTTAGTAAAGATAAACGAACAAAAGTTTTACGTGAAGATGGATTTTCCCAATTAAAATCAAAGTTACCTCCACTATCTCGTCGTGGAATAATATTGATTGATCCTTCTTATGAAATTAAAGACGATTATCAAAAAATCCCTACAGCATTATTTGAAGCATATAAACGTTTTGCAACAGGTGTTTACTTAATTTGGTATCCTGTGGTATCTCGTACACAAACTCAAAAAATGATTGATAATATTGTTAACTTAGGCATAAAACGAATTTCACAATTTGAGCTGGCAATAAAGCCTGATAATAACCAAAAAGGCATGACAGCATCAGGGATGATAGTAATTAACCCACCATGGAAATTACACGAACAAATGCATACAATTTTGCCATGGCTAAAAACAACACTAGACGTTGGAAAAACAGGAAATTTCATCATTAGAGAGCTAAATGGAGTTGATCCTTTATATTAACCATAAGTATCCAATGCGTTAATTTCTTGAAAAATTTCCCCATCGTAAGTAACGATGGGGAGTCATTTTTAATGATGATCAATAAAAATAAATTTTAAAGCAAATAGTAAAGCAAAAATTATTACACAAAGATTTAATTGTTTAAATTTGCCAGTAAAGGTTTTTAATACTACATAAGAGATAAAACCTAGTGCAACCCCTTCAGTAATTGCAAAGGCAAATGGCATCATAATTGCTGTAATAAAAGCTGGTGTTGCCTCTGTTAAGTCAGACCAGTTAACTTTAACTAAGCTTGAAACCATTAAGATCCCAACAAAAATAAGTGCGCCTGATGTTGCATAGGTAGGTACTAAATGTGCCAGTGGCGAGAAAAAGGCTACCAATAAGAATAATAGTCCAACTACTACTGCGGTTAATCCTGTTCGACCACCCACAGAGATACCTGCGGAACTTTCAATATAGGTTAACACTGATGATGTACCAAATAATCCACCTAAAGAGGAGCTAAAACTATCAATTAACAGCGCTTGACGCATTTTGGGGAATCGACCTTTTTCGTCACTAATGCCTGCTTTATCTGTTAGTGCTAAAATAGTGCCTGATGAGTCGAATAAGCTGACAATCATTATTGAAAATATTACACCCATAATACCAATATTTAGCGAACCTGCCAGATCAACATGGCCAACAACACTAGTTACACTAGGTGGCATAGACACAATGCCTTGGTAACTGATATTTGGATCAAGCCATAGTGCAAGTAGTGTTACTACTAAAATCGAAATTAATACAGCAGCATGAAAGTTGCGTGCCGC
Source organism: Gilliamella sp. BG2 (assembly GCF_046635645.1). Taxonomy (NCBI): domain Bacteria; kingdom Pseudomonadati; phylum Pseudomonadota; class Gammaproteobacteria; order Orbales; family Orbaceae; genus Gilliamella; species Gilliamella sp. BG2. The sequence continues at coordinate 17,137 of NZ_JBIDFF010000028.1, read as the reverse complement.
TAAAATAACAATAATGAAAAAACCTAGTGATCCTAATAGGACTTTAAGCGATAAGATATTCCCCATAGTTAATAGTGTGGAAGGAGAAGCGACTACAATGCCCATATTTTGAAATCCCATAAAAGCAATAAATAGTCCAATACCTGCACTAATACCTACACGCAGACATTGTGGAATATGTTCAATTAACCAGTGACGAACTTTAAATAGTGATAACGCAAAAAAGATTAAAGAACCCCAAAATATCGCTCCCATACCAATTTGCCAAGAATAGCCCATTGCCCCACATATGCCATAGGCAAAAAAGACGTTAAGCCCCATGGCAGGTGCTAATGCAATTGGTAAATTGGCAAATAGCCCCATTAAAATGGTAGCAAAGGCTGTTACGATACAAGTTAGAACAAAAACAGCAGAAGTATCCATACCTGTTGCTGATAAGATGGAAGGATTCACGAAGATGATATAAACCATTGTTAAAAAGGTAGTACAACCAGCGATAATTTCAGTACCGATAGTTGTTTTTTTCTCTTTCAATTGAAAGGTTTTTTCGAATATTGACTTCATAAGTTTAGGCCTAATTTAGATTGATAAGTAAGAGTAAAAGTTTATAAACAGTTTTACCTATTTTTTACTAAAGGGGAAAAATAAAAAAGATGAGGAGTATTTACTCCGCACCTTCAAATAAACAAAAATTTTTCAGCGTCAATTATTGCTAGTTATTTATTTTGGTCAAGCGTTATTCTAGTTATTTCTCTTTGCTGTATTATAATGCTACAGAATCAGGTTTATTTAACGTGATTTTTACTTTAAGAATTCTATGACTTTCTATTTCAGCTACTTCAAATAAATAATCGCCAATTTGCAAGGTTTCACCAACATTGAGTAAATGTTGAGCTTTTTCCATTAATAGCCCCGCTAGGGTATGATATTCACGTTTATCATCGATCGGTATTGGTACAAAACGGACTAGCTCTTCAACTGGAATATAACCATTAGCAATCCAGCTATTATCATCTAGACATTGAATATCATGTTTAGCATCAATTTCCTCTTCTTCTGTTGGAAAATCACCAGCAATGGTTTCGATAATATCAGTTACCGAGACAACCCCTTGCATTGAACCAAATTCATCAACCACAAAAGCAAAATGAGTTTTGGCCTTTTTAAATTGTTCTAATGCAACCAGTAACGATACAGTTTCTGGAAAGATTAAAGGTTGTTTGATTAGTGAGTGTATACCGATCGGTGCTTTGCTTTGTAGTACATCTTTTAAAAGGTCATTAACTTGGATAATGCCTAAAGGCTCATCAATTGAGTCATTATCAGTGACAACTAAACGAGAATGAGGATTATCAAAGATTTCTTTTATTATAACATCACGATCGTCATTAATATTGACCATATCAACATCAAGTCGAGATGTCATAATGCTACTGACCGAACGCTGTGCAAGTCCAAGTACTCGTTCAACCATGCTGAGTTCTTGATGATTAAACACTGATACTTTTTTATTAGCATCAGATACGATATCAATATTATGAGTATCGGGATCTTCCTCAGCATCACCTTTTAGTAGATGTAAAATAGCCTCGGCAGTACGTTCTCGTAACGGTTTTTTATTTAATGCTTTACGGCGATTTAGTATGGCTAATTGATTAAAAAATTCAATCATGATTGAGAAACCGATCGCCGCATATAAGTAACCTTTTGGGATAATAAAATCAAAACCTTCGGCAACAAGGCTAAATCCTATCATTAATAAGAAGCTCAAACATAGGATCACAATGGTTGGATGGGCGTTGACAAAATTAGCCAATGGTTTGCTTGCAACCATCATAATACCTATTGCTATACAAACGGCAATAATCATCACTGGGATATGTTCGACCATTCCAACAGCTGTAATAACTGAATCAAGCGAGAACACTGCATCAAGTACAACTATCTGAGCAACGACAGTCCAGAAGTGGGATGTCTTTTTAGGTTTACCATCCTCATTTGATGTGCCTTCAAGGCGTTCATTGAGCTCCATGGTAGCTTTAAATAGCAAGAATATACCACCAATTAGCATAATTAGTTGTCGGGCATTAAAACTGATCTCGGATATCGAAAATAGCGGTGTAGTGAGTGTGACTAACCAACCCGTAAACATTAATAATAAAATTCGAGTGATTAATGCAAAAGCAAGACCGGTAACGCGGGCTTTATCTCGTTGTTGGGGTGGAAGTTTCTCGGCAAGAATGGCTATAAAAACAATGTTATCAATACCAAGGACGATTTCAAGTACAACCAGAGTGGATAAGCCAATCCAGATTGTAGGATCCATGATCCATTCCATATGTCAGGTGATTACCTCTAATAAATACAGCACATGCTGCGTTGTAATTCTGTCTGTAATTGAGCAAATAATCAATAAAATATTTATAAAAATTGCATATCCTGTTAAAAACTTTCAGGTAACTATGTGTTTCAGTATAAATTTAGCTTTTCCAAAATGTTGGTGTGAATAAAACTAGTAAGGTAAATATTTCTAATCGCCCAAATAACATGTCAACCACCATTACCCATTTTACTATATCACTGACACTAGCAAAATTATCACTTACACTACCAAGACCAACCCCTAAATTGTTAAGTGATGATGCTACTATGTAAAAAGAGTCAGTGGCATCAATGCCTGTTGCCATAATAATAAATAAGCTAACTAAAAAGACCAACGTATATGCAGAAAAGAATCCCCAAATCGCTTCAATTATGCGTTCAGAAACCACGCGATTATTTAATTTTAAAGTATAAATAGCGTTAGGATGAATAAGGCGCTTTAGTTCACGTGAGCCTTGCATAAACAAAATTAACACACGAACCACTTTTAAACCGCCACCCGTTGATCCCGCACAACCACCAATAAATGAAGCGCACAATAAAAAGATTGGTAATGATGATGGCCATGTGTTGATATCATCGACACTAAAGCCTGCTGTTGATGATATGGATACCACTTGTAAGATAATTTTATCAATGCTCAGGCGGTGTGGTTTATAGAAATAAATAACAATTGTGCAGATAGCAACTAGTATCAGTAGAATAAATATAAATGTTCTGAACTCTTGATCACGCCAGTACTCTTTAATCGAAAAGCCACTTAGTGCGGCAAAATGGAGCGCAAAATTACAACCAGATAAAATCAAAAAGAGGGTGACGATGTAATTGATTACTGGACTGTTAAAATAGGCTAAATTATCATCATGGGTTGAAAACCCTCCCATTGATATTGTAGAGAAACTATGTGACACAGCATCAAATACATTCATACCGGCCAGCCAGAGACAAATAGCACAAAGCGTTGTTAGCAAAATATAAATTGACCAAAGTGTTTTAGCTGTTTCAGCAATACGTGGACGCATTTTACTGTCTTTTTGCGGACCGGGAATTTCGGCACGATAAAGTTGCATGCCCCCTACCCCCAGTAATGGTAAGATAGCAACAGCTAGCACGATAATCCCCATCCCTCCAAGCCATTGCAATAATTGGCGATAGAAAAGTAAAGCTTTAGGTAGATGATCTAACTTAACAATTGTGGTGGCACCTGTTGTGGTTAAGCTTGAAAATGATTCAAAAAATGCAGTATTTAAATTTAAATTAATATGTGTATCAAAAATAAAAGGAAAAGCGCCAATTGATCCTAGAACAACCCAAAATAGTACGACAATAAAAAAGCCTTCACGTGTGCTCAGCTCGTGGCGATGATTACGATTAGGAAACCATAGTGCAATTCCTAAAATTAAGGCAACAAAAAAAGAGCGAACAAAAATTGCACCAGCCCCATCGCGATAGATTAATGCAACAAGTGCTGGTAATAACATGAATATCGATAATAGGGATACTAATAAACCAATAATTCGTAAAATTGATCGCCAATGCATCATGATGATAGTCTCTACTTAAATCCACGTGATGCTTTGATAAGATCATAGGCCGCTTGAATCTCTTGTGCACGTTTTTTGGCGGCTTCAAGCATCTCTTTCGGTAAGCCTTTCGATACTAACTTATCAGGATGATGCTCATTCATTAATTTACGATAAGCTCTTTTTATTTCTGAGATTTCAGCTGTAGCTGCAACACCTAAAATTTTGTAAGCATTTTGTAGGTCGGATTGTGGTGAGCGACCTTGATAATTTCCATAATTATTACTGCGTTGGTATTGGTCTCGTTGTCCGTGTTGGTTACTATAGCCATTTTGACGGAAGTGATAACTTCCCATCATCATTTGGATATATATTGCCATTTGTTGACGTGGAATATTAAATTCTTCAGCCACAATAAATAAAATTTGTTGTTCTTTTTCGTCTAAAACGCCATCAACTAATGCAGCTTGGATCAATTGCTCACAAAAAATATTTAACACATTACGTCGAAAACGATATTGTGCGTATAGCTCAGCCAAACGCGATCTTAGTGGGTAGTCACTTGCTTTACCATTATTAAATGAATCTTGTGCTAGTTTTCGGCCATTTCGGTCAAGTTGTAATCTATCCATAAATTGACTGGCAAGATTAATATCATCTTGTGTGACGACCCCTTTAGCTTTACTTAAGTGACCTAGAACTTCAAAAACAACAGTTAAATAAAGTGTTGGATTTGCTTGTGTTCTTTGTTCGGTCAATTTATTACAAAACGTGCGGTAAAGCATTGGCCCAACAAAAAGCCCAAGAATAAATCCCCATCCTGTTTTTAATACAGTGCTCAAAACAAAGCCTGCAATTATTGCCCAGATAAAAGACATATTATTCGTTCACCTCTATTTTATCTATCTTTTGTAAACCTCTCGGTAATGGTGTACCTTTTCGTGCTCGCTCTGCCTTAAATTTTTGTAAATCAGCAGGATATAATGTAAGTTTGCGTTTACCAACATATAACGTTATTGAAGTGTCTTGTGTAATTAATAGAGTATAAGCAAGGCAGTCATCAGCACCTGAAAGTGATACTATTTTATTTCCTTTACCTTTAGCAAGTTCAGGTAAATCTTTTACAGGAAATATGAGCATTCGACCTGCTTTGGTGATTGATAGTAGTAAACTATCTTCAGATGTGATTTCAATTGGTGGCAATATTTTAGATTCTTTAGGTAAATTAATAATTGCTTTACCATTACGATTGCGAGCAATCAAATCACTAAATTTACCAATAAATCCATAACCAGCACTTGAAGCAAGTAATAATTTTTGATCATCATTTTGAGACATGAGCACATGTTCAACTGTTGCACCAGCGGGTAGTGCTAATTTACCAGTTAATGGTTCGCCTTGACTTCGTGCTGATGGTAACGTGTTTGGTTCTATAGCATAACTACGTCCCGTTGAATCGATGAAAATAACAGGTTGATTACTTTTGCCTTTGGCGGCAGCTTTAAAACTATCACCAGATTTATAACTTAAACCAGCAGGATCAATATCATGACCTTTTGCTGTTCTTACCCAACCCATTTCAGATAAAACGACAGTAACAGGTTCAGATGGTGTTAACTCTTGTTCACTAATAGCTTTAGCTTCACTGCGCTCAACAATTGGAGAACGACGGTCATCGCCATATTTTTCAGCATCCGCTTTTAGCTCTTTTTTAATTAAATTACTCAATTTTTTAGGCGAAGCTAACAAAGCTTGCAGATGATCACGCTCTTTTGTAAGCTCACTTTGTTCGCCTTTAATGCGCATCTCTTCAAGTTTGGCTAAGTGGCGAAGTTTTAACTCTAAAATCGCTTCGGCTTGAATTTCAGTTAAGGCAAAACGATTAATTAATTCTTGTTTAGGTTCATCTTCGTGACGAATAATTTCGATAACTTCATCAATATTTAAAAAAGCAATTAATAAGCCATCGAGAATATGGAGTCGTTTTAATATTTTATCTAAACGGTAATTTAAACGTCGAGTGACGGTATTTTTTCGATACTCTAACCATTCAGTAAGAATTTCAACTAAGCCTTTTACTGATGGGCGATTATCAAGCCCAATCATATTCATATTAACCCGATAACTTTTTTCGAGATCGGTTGTGGCAAATAGATGATTCATCACTTGCTCTAAATCTACTCGATTTGAACGTGGCACAATGACCAGACGAGTTGGATTTTCGTGATCAGACTCATCACGTAAATCTTCAATTAAAGGTAGTTTTTTTGCTCGCATCTGAGAAGCTATTTGTTCTAAGATTTTAGCACCCGAAACTTGATGAGGCAGATCTGTAATTACAATATCACCTTCTTCTTTCTTCCAGACAGCACGCATACGGATTGAACCACGACCCGTTTTATAGATTTTCGCTATGTCTTCTGGTGAAGTAATAATTTCAGCTTCTGTTGGGAAATCGGGGCCTTGTATGTGAGCCATTACTTCGTTGAGCGTCGCATTGGGGTTATCAGCAAGCATAATTGCCGCATTCGCCACTTCACGAAGGTTATGAGGCGGTATATCAGTTGCCATGCCAACCGCGATACCTGTTGTACCATTTAATAAAATGTTGGGTAATCTAGCCGGTAACATTTTAGGTTCTTGTAAAGTACCATCAAAGTTAGGCGTATAATCAACCGTTCCTTGTCCTAGTTCACCTAATAGTAGTTCGGCATATTTTGACAAACGTGATTCTGTGTAACGCATAGCGGCGAATGATTTAGGATCATCAGGTGCCCCCCAGTTACCTTGCCCATCAACTAATGGATAGCGATATGAAAATGGTTGTGCCATGAGCACCATCGCTTCATAACAGGCACTATCACCATGAGGATGATATTTACCAAGCACATCCCCGACGGTACGTGCAGATTTTTTAAATTTGGCTTGTGCGTTAAGTCCTAATTCAGACATAGCATAAACAATGCGTCGCTGCACTGGTTTTAAGCCATCTCCAATAAATGGCAAGGCACGATCCATAATGACATACATTGAGTAGTTTAAATAGGCGCTTTCGGTAAAAGTGCGTAACGACTGGATTTCTACCCCGTCATGAGTTATTTCACTCATTATTGTTCCTCTAAATCATTCTGTTTGTTAGACATCAAGTTCAACTTGATCGCCTTTTTCTTGTAACCATTCGCGGCGATCTTCTGAGCGTTTTTTAGCAAGTAGCATATCCATTAATGCCATCGTTTGCTCAGCATCATCAAGCGAAAGCTGTACTAAACGACGCGTATTAGGATCCATTGTTGTTTCGCGTAGTTGTAGTGGATTCATTTCACCTAGACCTTTAAAGCGCTGCACATTGGGTTTGCCTTTTTTACGTTTAAGCTGTTCTAAAATGCCTTCTTTTTCTTCTTCATCTAGGGCGTAATGAACTTCTTTTCCTAAATCGATACGATAAAGCGGCGGCATAGCAACAAAGACATGCCCATGTTCAACCATGGTACGAAAGTGCCGAACAAATAAAGCACAAAGTAATGTTGCAATATGTAGTCCATCTGAGTCAGCATCGGCTAAAATACAGATTTTACCATAACGTAATTGTCTTAAATCATCGCTATCTGGATCGATACCGATAGCAACAGAAATATCATGGATTTCTTGTGAGCCGAGTACTTCATCGGATGAGACTTCCCATGTGTTTAAGATTTTGCCTTTAAGAGGCATAATGGCTTGATATTCACGATCTCGCGCTTGTTTAGCCGAACCTCCCGCAGAATCGCCTTCCACTAAAAAAAGTTCAGTACGACTTAAGTCTTGTGATGAGCAATCGGCCAATTTACCTGGTAATGCTGGACCACTGGTTAATTTCTTTCGAATGACTTTTTTGGACGCTTTTAAGCGTTTTTGTGCACTTGAAATTACCATTTCAGCTAGTAATTCGGCTATTTGTACATTTTGATTCAACCAAAGACTAAACGCATCTTTCACAATAGCCGAAACAAATGCCGCACTTTGGCGCGATGATAAACGTTCTTTAGTTTGACCCGCAAACTGAGGCTCTTGCATTTTGACTGAAATAACATAGGCACAGCGTTCCCATATATCATCGGCGGTTAATTTTAATCCTCGTGGTAACAAATTGCGAAACTCACAAAACTCACGCATTGCGTCTAATAATCCTTGACGTAAACCATTAACATGGGTGCCACCTTGTACGGTTGGGATTAAGTTAACGTAACTTTCAGTTAATAATTCTCCACCTTCTGGCATCCAAAGCAGTGCCCATTCTACAGCTTCTGTTTCGCCAGTATGATTACCTGTAAAAGGCGTTTCAGGTAAAAGAGAGTAACCGCTGACAGATTCCATTAGATAATCTTTTAGGCCATCTTCATAACACCAACGTTGTTCGGTATTATTGATTTCATCTTTAAAAATAATTTCAAGGCCAGGGCAAAGCACCGCTTTAGCTTTTAGTAGATGTGATAAGCGTGGGACAGAAAATCTAGGCGAATCAAAATATTTTTCGTCAGGCCAAAAATGAACTTTGGTACCTGTATTACGACGACCACAAGTGCCCGTAATATGCAGATCTTCAACTTTATTACCGTTTTCAAAAGCTATTTCGTACACTTGTCCATCACGATGAACTGTAACTTCAACACGTTTTGATAATGCATTGACTACCGAAATACCTACACCGTGTAAACCACCTGAAAATTGGTAATTTTTGTTCGAGAACTTTCCGCCAGCATGTAAACGACAAAGCAATAATTCAATCGCTGGTACACCTTCTTCAGGGTGAATATCAACCGGCATTCCTCGCCCATCGTCGATAACTTCTAGTGAATTATCTTGAAAAAGGGTAACCTTAACTTTACGAGCATGACCTGCGATAGCTTCATCAACACTGTTATCAATGACTTCTTGCCCTAAATGGTTTGGTCGGCTTGTGTCAGTGTACATTCCTGGCCGATGACGAACTGGATCAAGGCCTTTTAATACTTCAATATCAACGGCATTATAAGTAGATTGTGACATAGTTTTTCTATTTATTCGAATAAATGACGGCTATTATACCAATCTTTGTTTAATAAGACCAAGGTCAATGGTGAAGGCGTTTAAGTTAAAATCATCAATTCAACTATTGTATTGGTTGGCAAAGATTATTTATTTTTATTGCTGGAAAATTAATTGTATAACAAAAGTAAATTAGTATGGAGCAGCGTAAATAACAATATTGGGGATGAGCTGTTTCTTTTTATATTCAAGAATAATTCTTATTTAACTTAATTGTTGTAATTTCCCTACTACATTTGACTTTTTTCGGTTTTTTTATCACATTTTTAGTATTATGATAAATAAGTCCCACATAAAAATTAAGGGAATTTGATGAGTAAGTCTGAACATAAAATAAGTCGACGTAATTTTTTACAAAAATCATTAACCATAGCAGGTGTAGCAGCGCTAACGAATAATATGCAGCTACCTTTTGTCTATGCAGATCCAAAAACTAATGCTAAAAGTAGCATAATCCCTACTAATTCCACAGATGAAGAAAAGATTGTTTATAGTGCTTGTTTAGTAAACTGTGGTAGCCGTTGTCCTTTAAAAGTTTATGTCAAAAACGATATTATTACTAAAATATCATCAGAAGATGGGATTGATGATTCCGTTTTTGGCTTGCATCAAATTCGCCCTTGTCTTCGTGGTAGATCTGTTCGTTGGCGAACTTATGATCCTGAACGTTTAAAGTATCCTATGCTGCGCATTGGTAAACGTGGTGAGGGTAAATTTAAACGTATTTCATGGGATCAAGCCATTAGTCTACTAGCCAATAAACTTAAATATACCATTAATCAGTATGGCAATGAGGCAATTTATTACCAATATGGTTCAGGTACAACAGGAGCTAATCTTTCTGGGCGTAATGCATGTAAGCGTTTTTTAAGTACAATTGGTGGTTTTTTAAATTATCATGGCGATTATTCGAGTGGGCAGATTTCAGCTATTCGCCCTTATATTTTTGGTAATGCTAAGGATTCTTTACTTGATCAGATAAAGCATTCTGATTTAGTTGTGATGTTTGGACATAACATTGCCGAGACCCGAATGTCGGGTGGAGGGCAAGTTACAGAGCTTTTTCATGCATTAGAACAAAGTAATGCCCGGGTGATTATAATTGATCCCCGTCGCAGCGAAAGTGTGGTGGCGTATAATGCTGAGTGGATCCCGATAATTCCCGGTACCGATGCTGCGTTAGTTGCTGCTATTGGCTATGCTTTACTTGAAGAAGATCGTATTGATGATGCAATGCTCAATCAATATTGTGTTGGTTGGAACACTGAGTCATTGCCTGACAGTGCACCGCCTTTTAGTGATTTTAAATCTTATATTCTCGGATTGGGTAACGATAGAACGCCTAAAACACCAGAATGGGCAGCTAAAAAGACAGGTATTCCTGCGGAACAAATTCGTAAGCTAGCACTGGATATTGTTAACGCTAAAGCTGCATGGATTTCTCAAGGTTATGGTGTACAGCGCTGGCAAAATGGCGAACATACCGCACGTGCGATTATGATGCTACCTATTATTACAGGACAATTTGGTAAACCTGGTACCAATATTGGGACGTGGGGTGGGAGTGTTATTTATCCTATACCTAGTTTTAACCTTCCAAATCCTGTTAAAACCAGTATTCCTTTCTTTCTATGGACGAAGGCAATTGAAGATGGGCCAAGTATGACAGCTAGAAATTCTTATCTCAAAGGTAAGGAGAAGTTGGATGTAGGTATTAAATTTATCTGGAATTATGCTGGTAATGTAATTGGCAATCAACATTCAGATCTAAACCGTACTCACCAAATTTTACAAGATGAATCTAAATGTGAATTTATTCTTGTTTGGGATACGCATATGACTGCATCAGCCAAATATGCTGATTTATTGCTGCCTGATGTTTCATCAGTTGAAAATAATGATTTGATTAATAACTCTTATTCATCTGGTGCGTATAGTTATTTAATTCGTATGCAACGTACAATTAATCCGCTTTGGGAAAACCGTGCAGCTTATGATGTATTAACCGATCTTTCTGAAAAGCTAGGCGTAAAAGATAAATTTACTGAAGGTCGTTCTCAAGATGAATGGATAGAATATTGTTATGAGCAATTGCGAAAAAATGAACCTAATTTACCTCCTTTTGCTGATACCGATGGTATGGGAGTAATTGAGCGTAGGCTTGCCGATAGTGATAAACAAATTGGTTTAAAAGCTTTTAGAGATGATCCTATTAAAAACCCATTAAACACGCCGTCGGGAAAAATAGAAATCTATTCAGAGGCATTAGCTAATATTGCCAACAAATGGGAGCTTGATGCCGAAGATGTTCTGTACCCAATTCCAGCATATTTGCCTGCTATCGAAGGGAGCGAAGATAAACCAAAACGTAAAAAATACCCGTTGCAACTTATTGGATTTCATACTAAAGGGCAATGCCATTCCTCTTATAGTAATTTGCCGCAATTGCGTGAAGCTGTTGCTAACAGCCTTTGGATTAATCCATTCGATGCCGAGCAAAGGCAGATTAAGCATGGGCAATTGGTCGAAGTTTATAACGATCGTGGTCGTTTGTATATTCCTGTTAAAGTTACGCCACGTATATTACCAGGAGTGATTGCGATTCCGCAAGGAATGTGGGCAAAAACCAATTCTATAGGGATTGATATTGGCGGATGTATTAATCGGTTAACATCATTGCGTCCAACAGTACTTGCAAAATCGAATCCACAGCATACCAATCTGGTTGAAGTTAAACCATTATCGGTTGCAGGATTAACATTGTAAATTAAAGAGTGGATAATAAAAATGCAATATGGATTTTATATTGATTCTTCAAAATGTACCGGTTGCAAAACCTGCCAACTGAGTTGTAAGGACGAGAAAGACAATGCTTTAGGTGTTCATTTTCGCCGTGTTTATGAATATGGTGGAGGTACTTGGCAGTTGGTTGATGGTATGTGGCAAAACGATACCTTTGCCTATTATTTATCTATCTCGTGTAATCATTGTGAAGAACCAACTTGTGTACAAGGTTGCCCAACAGGTGCGATGCATAAACGAAAGCAAGATGGTTTAGTGGTTGTTAATCAAGATATTTGTATTGGTTGTCGATATTGCGAAATGCGTTGTCCTTATGGAGCACCGCAATTTGATCATCAAAAAAAGGTCATGTCAAAATGTGATGGCTGTTATGAACGTGTAGCCGAAGGTTTAAAACCAGTATGCGTTGAATCTTGCCCTCAGCGTGCGTTAGATTTTGACGAAATTGAAAAACTACGTCACCGTTATGGTGATGAATGCAATATTGCACCACTACCAAGTTCACAGCTGACTAAACCTAATATTGTGATAAAACCACATGCACATGCTAAAGCATCTGGTGATACCTTAGGTAAAGTACTTAATCCTGAGGAGGTATGAGTTATATGCATGAATTACCATTGGTATTTTTTACGGTACTCGGTCAATTATCTGCTGGGATGGTGTTGATTGGTGGCATATCATCTTTAAGCCATTATTCATACAGTTTAATTAAGATAAATAAAATGAATATGGCGGCTCTGATTGTAATGGCTGTTGCAATGCTTATTGCTTCGCTACATTTAGGTCATCCTTTTCGGGCTCTTAATGTTATTTGGGGTATTGGTCGTTCGCCGATGAGCAATGAAATTTTTTCCTTTGGTCTCTTGTTTGGAATAACATTAGTATGTGTATTACTAACTTATTTTTCTTATCATAATGATGGTAAAAAATGGCTATTGGTCAACTCACTTTGTCAACGTATATATCAAATCCCCAATTTTTCTAAAATATTATCTTTATTGTTGATCTTTTTTAGTTTAATTTTTGTTTGGATGATTGCTCTTACTTATATGCTACCAACGGTTAAAACCTGGAATACCTATTACACAGCCATTCAGATGTATACCTCTATGCTAGTGTTAGGAGGAATTGTTGCAATAGTTTTTGGGATATTTCGAATTGGCATAATTTCTTTCTTTACTGGTGTAATATCGATTCTGTTATTAAAAATTCCTTATATTAATTTAATGACCTCAGTATCACCTGAACTTACCTCAAAACAATATATTTGGATGCTAATTCAATGCCTATTATTAGTACTTGCACTTGTTTTAGTTATTGTAAATATTTATCGATCTAAGCAATCAACAATAATTTACTCTATTGCTTTTATTATTGTTTTAGTTGCCGAGTTATGTGGGAGAATTGCGTTTTATAATTTATGGACTATTCAAATGTAAAATTAATAACATTTTAATGTTTTTAATAACAATAAAAACACACTATACAATAGGGACTATTGATCTTTTAACAAAAAATAAACAGATATACTAGTGTCTTTCTATAAAATAACGACTATCCTCTATAAATAATTAATACCAAGATCAAGCACTTATTGATAGCAAAAACTTGACATTATCTCCCCTGGGGTCTAGAATCTTGCGACCCAAAACTTATACACATAGGTTTTGGTCTACAGTTATTAATTACGTATCTAAAAAGCAATTTTAAATTTATTTTAATTAATCAGGAGCTTATTAATGGCAACAATTAATCAGCTGGTACGCAAACCAAGAGCACTAAAGGAAGCAAAAAGCAACGTTCCTGCCCTTGAAGCATGCCCGCAAAAACGCGGTGTTTGTACTCGTGTTTACACAACTACACCGAAAAAACCAAACTCAGCATTACGTAAAGTATGTCGTGTACGTTTAACCAACGGTTTTGAAGTTACTTCTTATATCGGTGGTGAAGGTCATAACCTACAAGAACATAGTGTAATTTTAATCCGTGGTGGTCGTGTTAAAGACTTACCAGGTGTTCGTTACCACACTGTTCGCGGTGCATTAGACTGCGCAGGTGTTAAAGATCGTAAACAAAGCCGTTCAAAATACGGTGTTAAACGACCTAAAGCTTAATGGAACTCCGTTAAGTAAGGCCAAACTATATAATTCCATTTAACTCATTTGAGTTTTGGGTAAACCTGAAAATTTATAACATATAAACGGAGTATTCCAATGCCACGTCGTCATGTTGTCGGTCAAAGAAAAATTCTTCCTGATCCGAAGTTCGGTTCAGAGTTACTGGCAAAATTTGTAAATATTTTAATGATAGATGGTAAAAAATCTATCGCAGAATCAATCGTATATTCAGCTCTTGATAAATTAGCTGAGCGTAGTGGAAAAGACCACTTAGCAGCTTTTGAAGTTGCATTAGATAACGTAAGACCAACTGTAGAAGTTAAGTCACGTCGCGTTGGTGGTTCTACATACCAAGTTCCTGTTGAAGTGCGTCCAGTTCGACGTAATGCACTTGCAATGCGTTGGATTGTAGATGCTGCACGTAAACGTGGCGATAAATCAATGGCTTTACGCCTAGCGAATGAACTTATGGATGCTTTTGAAAACAAAGGTACCGCTGTGAAAAAACGCGAAGATGTTCATCGTATGGCTGAAGCTAATAGAGCGTTTGCACACTATCGTTGGTAATATTCGCACTTATAATTGTATAAGTGACTTGAATTAGGACTGATAGCCCTTATCTGCTATCGGTCACCAAAATGATGTTTTGTTAAGCAAACGATTCTAAACAGAGGATTAATATGGCTCGTACAACCCCTATAGCACGCTACCGTAATATCGGTATCAGTGCACATATTGACGCAGGTAAAACAACAACGACTGAACGTATTTTGTTTTATACTGGCGTTAGTCACAAAATTGGTGAAGTTCATGATGGTGCAGCTACCATGGACTGGATGGAACAAGAACAAGAACGTGGTATTACTATCACTTCTGCAGCAACAACAGCTTTCTGGTCTGGCATGGGTCAACAATTTGAACCACACCGTATCAACATCATCGATACCCCCGGACACGTTGACTTTACAATCGAAGTTGAACGTTCTATGCGTGTTCTCGATGGTGCAGTAATGGTTTACTGTGCAGTTGGTGGTGTGCAACCTCAATCAGAAACTGTATGGCGTCAAGCAAACAAATATAAAGTTCCACGTATTGCATTTGTCAACAAAATGGACCGTATGGGAGCTAACTTCTTACGTGTTGTTGATCAAATCAAAACTCGTTTAGCAGCGGTTCCAGTTCCTTTAGTTTTACCAATCGGTGCTGAAGAAGGATTTACTGGTGTTGTTGATTTACTTAAACGTAAAGCAATTAACTGGAATGATGCAGATCAAGGCGTAACATTTACTTATGAAGATGTTCCAGCTGATATGGTTGACCAAGTTGAAGAATGGCGTTCTTTCTTAATAGAAACTGCAGCTGAAGCAAGTGAAGAGTTAATGGAAAAATACCTTGGTGGTGAAGAGTTAACTGAGCAAGAAGTGAAAGCTGCATTGCGTGAGCGCGTACTTGCCAACGAAATCATCTTAGTAACTTGTGGTAGTGCCTTTAAAAACAAAGGTGTGCAATTCATGCTTGATGCTGTTATTGAATACTTACCAGCGCCAACTGATGTACCAGCAATCAAAGGTGAATTACCAAATGGTGAAGCTGCTGAACGTCACTCAAGTGATGATGAACCATTCTCATCATTAGCGTTCAAAATTGCAACAGACCCATTTGTTGGTAACTTAACATTCTTCCGTGTTTACTCTGGTGTTGTTAACTCAGGTGATACTGTTCTTAACTCTGTAAAAGATAAGAAAGAACGTTTTGGTCGTATCGTTCAGATGCATGCTAACAAACGTGAAGAAATTAAAGAAGTTCGCGCAGGCGATATTGCTGCTGCAATTGGTCTTAAAGATGTCACAACAGGGGATACTCTTTGTGCTGAAAGTGCACCAATTATTCTTGAAAGAATGGAATTCCCTGAACCGGTAATTTCGGTTGCTGTTGAACCAAAAACTAAAGCTGACCAAGAAAAAATGGGCCTTGCTTTGGGTCGACTAGCACAAGAAGACCCTTCATTCCGTGTTCACACTGATGAAGAATCTGGTCAAACTATTATTTCTGGTATGGGCGAACTTCACTTAGAAATCATCGTTGACCGTATGAAACGTGAATTTAAAGTGGAAGCAAATGTTGGTAAACCACAAGTTGCTTACCGTGAAACAATTCGCAATGAAGTAGAACAAGAAGGTAAATTTGTTCGTCAGTCTGGTGGTCGTGGTCAATACGGTCATGTATGGTTAAAAATCAAACCATTGGAAGCTGGTGGCGAAGGCTACAAATTCAACAACGAAATCGTTGGTGGTGTGGTTCCTAAAGAATATATCCCTGCGGTTGATAAAGGCTGTCAAGAACAAATGAAAAACGGTGTTCTTGCTGGTTACCCAATTGTTGATGTTGAAGTCACTATCTTTGATGGTTCTTACCATGATGTTGACTCATCAGAAATGGCATTTAAAATTGCTGGTTCAATGGCATTTAAAGATGGCTTCATGAAAGCTAAACCTGTGCTTTTAGAACCAATTATGAAAGTCGAAGTTGAAACTCCAGAAGATTATATGGGTGACGTTATCGGTGACTTAAACCGCCGTCGTGGTATGATCGAAGGAATGGAAGATACTGCAACAGGTAAAACTGTTAAAGCACAAGTTCCACTTTCAGAAATGTTTGGTTATGCAACAGACCTTCGTTCACAAACTCAAGGTCGTGCTTCTTACTCAATGGAGTTCTTGAAGTACAATGAAGCACCAACAAATATTGCAACCGCAATTATTGAAGCTCGTAAAGCGAAATAATTTTATCTAAATAAAATAACACTTCCCTTAATTACTTAAGGGAAGTGATTTAATAAAGGAACATTAAGATGTCTAAAGAAAAATTTGAACGTACAAAACCCCATCTAAACGTTGGTACAATCGGTCACGTTGACCATGGTAAAACAACTTTAACTGCTGCAATTACTTCTGTACTTGCTAAAAAATACGGCGGTCAAGCTCGTGCATTCGATCAAATCGATAACGCACCAGAAGAAAAAGCACGTGGTATCACCATCAACACTTCACACGTTGAATACGATACACCAACTCGTCACTACGCACACGTAGACTGCCCAGGCCATGCTGACTATGTTAAAAACATGATCACTGGTGCTGCACAAATGGACGGTGCTATCTTAGTAGTAGCAGCAACAGATGGTCCTATGCCACAAACTCGTGAACACATCCTTTTAGGTCGTCAAGTAGGTGTTCCTTACATCAT
>NZ_JBIDFF010000027.1:0-25348 GCF_046635645.1 Gilliamella sp. BG2 | reverse complement strand
TTAGTTAAGCCAGTAATTGACAACTACTTAACCTTTTTATTGAATAAGTGATTTAAATAACCTGACTTTTGTTAATGTGTAGAAATTTGTACAACTAAAAATAGCAATTTTTACTTAAACTGCAACTTATTGACAGCTAGTATATAATATAAAGAATAAACGTAATGTAGAGATAATTTTGATGTCTAGCCAAGATACACCTGCCCAAAATAAAATGTTAATAGACCGTTTTCTAGATTCATTGTGGCTAGAAAGGAACTTAGCTGAAAATACCATTGCTTCTTATAGACTTGATTTGTTGGCACTAAGTCAATCTTTACAACAACAAAATGTCACATTCCTAACAACTCAAACACTTAATTTACAAAACTTTTTAATGCAACGAGTAGAAGATGGGTATAAAGCAAGTAGTTCAGCACGTTTGCTTAGTGCAACTAAACGTTTTTTTCAGTATTTATATCAAGAAAATTATCGCACTGATGACCCTTCTGCAGTATTATCATCCCCCAAACTTCCTAAAAAATTACCTAAAGACTTAACTGAATCGCAAGTCGATGCGCTACTAGAGTCGCCAAGCATAGAAGATCCCATTGAACTTAGGGATAAAGCGATGTTGGAAGTACTTTATGCCACCGGTTTACGCGTATCTGAATTAGTAAATTTAGAAATTAGCGATGTTAGCTTACGTCAAGGTGTAGTAAGAGTAATTGGTAAAGGTAATAAAGAGCGCTTAGTCCCACTTGGAGAAGAAGCAATTTATTGGCTTGAATATTATTTTAAATATGCAAGAAATGATCTTTTAAAAAATGGACCTATTGATGTGCTTTTTCCAAGCCGATTAGGAAAAAAAATGACACGACAGACTTTCTGGCATCGAATTAAATATTATGCCATACTAATCGGTATAAATATTGAAGCACTTTCTCCTCATGTGCTTCGACATGCTTTTGCAACACATCTTCTTAATCACGGAGCAGATTTGCGCGTCGTTCAAATGTTGCTTGGGCATAGCAGTTTATCAACTACACAAATTTATACACATGTTGCAACAGAAAGGTTAAAACAGTTACATAGTAAACATCATCCTCGAGCATAGAATTGACAAAAATAAGGATAATTGAATGAAAAAATTAGTTATATGTTTAGGTTTAGCGTTAATTTCAAGTTCAGTATTAGCAAATAATAATGAAATTGCAAAAGCTTTAGATAAATTTGGTTACGATAGCAAAGAATCAAAAATTTTTGATAGTCCAATTAAAGATTTTAAAAGCGTTAGCACACCAGAAGGTATTGTATACGTTAGTAAAGATGGTAAATTCTTAATTCAAGGCTCTATTTTTGATTTACAAGGTGATGAACCAGAAAACATTGCTAACAGCATCAATCTTAGCCTAATAAAATCAATTGAAAAAGATGCCATTATTTATAAAGCTAAAAATGAAAAATACATCATTTCAGTATTTACTGATTATACTTGCCATTACTGTAAACTGTTACATGAAAATATTGATAAGTATTTAGAAGCGGGTATTTCAGTTCACTATTTTGCATTCCCTCGAGCAGGTGCTAACAGTGATGTTGGCAAAAACATGCAATCTATTTGGAGCATGGCTGACCGCAAAGCTGCATTTGACAATGCATACAAAGGTAATACAATTTCGCCAGCAAGCAGCATGATACCTTATGTAACACAACAATTTAATGTCGGTAAAAAGTTAGGGATTGGCGGCACACCTGCAATTGTCTTACCTAACGGCCAACTTGTTTCAGGTTACGTGCCTGCAGATAAACTAATTGAATTTCTTGATCACAAAAACTAAATAAAAATTAGCAGTTATTGTTACTAAAATGTAAATTAAAATGAAAACACATGTTAGCGCAAATGCGCTAGCATATAAATTATGAAAAAAAGTAAATTAAAACATCGCAAATTACCTGAAGTACTTCCAGAATTTTCTGATGATATTCCGTTATTATTACAACGGATTTATGCATTGCGTGGTGTTACTAGCATGCAAGATCTTGATTACACCACACGCAATCTATGTAATTACGATAAACTAGATGGTATTGAAAAGGCAGTCGAAATTCTTTATTCAATAATGAAAAATAATCAGCAAATCATGATTGTTGGTGATTTTGATACTGATGGTGCCACCAGTACTGCTTTAACCATCAGAGCCTTAAAAAATATGGGCTACCAATTTGTTGATTATATCATTCCTGATCGCTTTAATGATGGATATGGATTAAGTGTTTCGGTTGTTAAAAAAGCCATTTTACAAAATGCACAACTTATTATTACCGTTGACAACGGAATATCTGCTATTGAAGCTGTCGATTTTGCTAAGCAATCAGGATTGTCAGTCATTATTACTGATCACCATTTATGCCCTGAGCTACTACCTAATGCCGATGCCATAATCAATCCTAATTTACCTAATTGTACATTTCCATCTAAGCATTTAGCTGGGGTGGGTGTAGCTTTTTACTTTATGCTAGCTTTACGAGCAAAATTACGGCAAGAAAATTGGTTCTCCGACAACAATTTAGCTGAATATAATGTAGCAAATTTATTAGATCTAGTTGCTTTAGGCACTATTGCTGACGTGGTTAGACTTGATCATAACAACCGTATTTTAGTTCATCAGGGTATAAACAGAATACGAGCTGGCTATTGTTGTGAGGGCATCAAAGCCTTATTACAGGTATCTAAAAAAGATCCTATTAATCTTACGTCTACCGATTTAGCTTTTTATATAGCGCCACGATTAAATGCAGCAGGTAGAATGGATAATATGTCATTGGGAGTTGAATTACTACTTTGTGATAATTATGATTCAGCAATCAACAAAGCTATGGATTTGGATAATCTCAATAGTGATCGAAAGTTAATTGAGCAAATGATGCATAAAGAGGCCTTATCATTCATTCAAGAAATTGAAAAACAAAATATCACAATTCCTAATTTACTCGTGTTTCATCATCCAGAATGGCATCAAGGCATTATTGGGATCTTATCTTCACGTTTAAAAGATAAATATCATCGACCAGTCATATCTTTCGCTTCAACAGAAGATGGTTTTCTAAAGGGCTCAGGACGTTCAATTAAAGGCGTTCATTTACGCGATCTTCTTGATGAATTAAATCAGAAAAATCCTGATCTAATAATCAGTTTTGGAGGTCACGCAATGGCTGTTGGGTTAACTATTCGAGAAGAAGATTTAGAACGTTTTAAAAATAATTTTGAAACACTTTTAGATGCACGCTTAGAACCCGATTTGCTAGAACCAATTATTGAAACTGACGGTGAAATAGATAGCCAAGATCTTACTTACGAAATCGCCAAACAATTAAAAGAATCAGGACCATGGGGAGAAGGATTCTACACTCCCATTTTTGACGGTGAATTCATTATTCATCAACAGCGATTATTTTCAGACAAACACCTAAAACTAGTACTAGAACCCCAAAACGGTGGTCCACTTATTGAAGGGGTCTTTTTTAATGTAAATAGACAACTATGGCCTGATCAATCGATAAAAAATGTGAAAATAGTTTACCATTTAGATGTAGATGAATTTCGTGGTAACCAAGCTCCATTATTAATGGTTAAACATCTATGGCCTCTCGCATAAACAATCAGAATCGATTATAATTACAAGGTTGCTCTGAATTTACATCTGTTTACCAATCAAATAAGCAATGGTTACCCAATACTATCAATATAAAGTTTATACAATGTTAAGGATTCAAAATGCATATTCATATTCTTGGAATTTGTGGCACATTTATGGCAGGGATTGCTTTGATAGCTCGCTCTCTTGGTCATAAAGTAACGGGTTCAGATAAAAATGTTTACCCACCAATGAGCACACTTTTACAAAAAGAACACATTGATATCATTGAAGGGTATGATCCATCACAACTGACATCAAGACCTGATTTAGTCATTATAGGCAATGCGCTATCAAGAGGTAACCCTTGTGTAGAATATCTTTTAGATAATAACATTCCTTATATTTCAGCACCTCAATGGTTACACGACAATGTATTGCGAGATCGTTGGGTCATAGCTATTGCTGGAACTCATGGTAAAACTACAACTGCGGGTATGGTCAATTGGATTTTAGAAAAGCAAGATTACAAGCAAGGATTCGTTATTGGTGGTGTACCGGGTAATTTTGATGTATCGGCAAGATTAGGTGAAGGCAATTATTTTGTTATTGAAGCAGATGAATATGATTGCTCGTTCTTTGATAAACGTTCAAAATTCATGCATTACTGCCCAAAAACACTTATCATGAATAATCTAGAATTTGATCATGCAGATATTTTTGATGATCTCAGTTCTATTCAAAAACAATTTCACCATTTGGTTCGTTTAGTGCCGAGTAACGGATTAATTATCACACCACAAGAAGATGTAAATTTAAAACAAGTATTAGCTAAAGGTTGCTGGAGTAAAAAAATATTCACAGAATCAGAAAACGGCTGGCTAGCACAACGTATAAATAATGATGCGAGTCATTTTGCGGTTTACTTTAACAATAAAAAAGTAGGCGAAGTAAAATATTCCTTAGTTGGCGAACACAATATGCATAATGCACTAATGGCAATTGCAGCCGCCCATAATGTTGGCATTGATCCTGCTGATGCTTGTTTAGCACTAGGTTCTTTTGTCAATGCAAAAAGACGATTAGAACTTTATGGCGAAGTTAATAATATTGAAATCTATGATGACTTTGCCCACCACCCAACTGCAATTTTAGCCACATTAGAAGCATTACGCAGTAAAATAGGAGCTAATCGTCGCATTCTAGCCGTACTTGAACCACGCTCAAATACGATGAAATTAGGGGTATCTAAAGATGAACTAGCCCCATCACTTGGTCGAGCTGATGAAATTTTTATATTCCAACCTGAACAACTACCTTGGCTAGTAGCCGATGTGGTTGATGCTTGTATTCAACCCGCTTACTGGAGTGGTGATATCGATTTATTGGTTGAAATGATCACAAAATCAGCTAAACCAACCGATGCAATTTTAATTATGAGTAATGGTGGCTTTAATGGTATCCATAAAAAGATTTTAGAAAACTTAAAGAAGAAACAAATAAAAAACCAAGAACAATAACCGCTAGTCTAAAAATAATATAAATAGCAATATGATATATGCCACATCATGTGGCATATCAAACAAAAAGGACATTTCATGAATGAAACTACCGACATGATTGCTATGCTATGTCGCAGAATAAAATTAGCCAGAATTGAGAAAAATTTATCCCAACTAGAACTTGCGCAAAAATCCGAAATAGGCATTGCCACAATAAAACGTATTGAACAAGGCGAATCAATTACATTACAAACATTAATTTCCGTCCTCCGTGGATTAGGCGAACTTGATCAACTTAATAATTTACTTGCCTATAACGAAGTTATCCATATTGCCTCAGCAGAACAACCAAAACGAAAAAGAAAACAACGAAAAGTAAAAACTGAACGGGTAGATGTACTAACTGAAAATGATTTCTTGCGCTCTAAAGTTAATACTATGCACTGGAAACATTAAATACAATCTAATGTCTCGCCGATTTTACAATCGGCGAATTCGACAGAAAAATAGCAACACCCTAATTACAATGAACCGTAATTGCTAGCCCACCACGCGATGTTTCTCGATATTTTGCATTCATATCCTTTCCTGTTTCATACATCGTTTTAATAACTTTATCTAAAGATACTTTTGCTGCAGTAATTCGTCTTAAAGCCATTCTTGTCGCATTTATCGATTTTACTGCGGCAATGGCATTTCGCTCAATACAAGGAACCTGAACTTGGCCTGCAACTGGATCACAAGTCAAGCCTAAGTTATGCTCCATTGCTATTTCTGCCGCCATGCATACTTGTTGAGGATTACCGCCTAAAAGCTCAGCAAGTCCTGCCGCAGCCATAGAACAAGCAACGCCAACTTCCCCTTGACATCCCACTTCTGCACCAGAAATAGAAGCATTTATTTGATAAAGTTGTCCTATTGCGCCACAAGTTAGAAAGAAACGAATATAAATATCAGGTGTAACTGGATTAATAAATTTATCATAATAAGCGAGCACAGCAGGTATAATACCACATGCACCATTTGTTGGCGCAGTAACCACTCGTCCTCCTGCTGCATTTTCCTCACTAACTGCAAGCGCAAACATATTTACCCAATCAATAATCACCATTGGATCACTAATAAATTTATCCTTAGTGGTAGACAATTGACGGTATAACGAAAACGCACGACGAGGAACTTTAAGAGGTCCTGGTAATAGCCCTTCTGTATTCATACCTCGTTTGATACATTCCAAAATAGTTTGCCCAACACGAGAAAAATAGGATTCAATTTCTTCATAAGAGTGTATTTGCAACTCATTTTTCATCATAATACTAGAAATTGATAATGAGTTATCTTCACAATGTTTTAATAATTGCTCAGCTGAAGCAAATGGATAAGGAAATTTTACTGAATCCTGCTCTTGTTGACCAAATTGCTCTTCTTCAACAACCTGACCACCGCCAACAGAATAATAAGTTTTCTGAAAAACTAATTTATCGCCGCTATATGCAGTCAAAGTCATACCATTTTCATGTAATGGTAAAAATTTAGAATGAAACACCATACAACTTTCCAACGGAAAATCGATTTCATAACGATCATTGTAAATAGATAACCGCTGAGTTTGGCTAAGTTTTTCGATAACACTTGGAATACTATCAATATCAACAGAATCAGGTTTTTCGCCAGTTAATCCCATAATAATAGCAATATCTGTTTGATGACCTTTGCCTGTTAACGACAAAGAGCCATAAACATCAGCCACAATTTTTGTTACTGATGCCATCATGTTATTACTGATTAGTTGATCTATGAATGCCTTCCCTGCCCTCATTGGTCCTACTGTATGTGAGCTTGAAGGTCCAATGCCAATTTTAAATATTTCAAATACCGAACTCATATTTTTCCCTTTTGATGCAAAACATAAATTAATACTGCTATCCTAGTGATATCTTTACAAATTAACTTATTGCTAATAAAATAACCAATAATCATCTTGCCACTTACCCCATACTAATACTTAGGTATCACTTTTGAGATTATGAAAATAAGTTTTAATACCTATTAATAGTTAATTCTTGCTATATCGGTAGATTATTTTATTAGTAGCTGTATTTACCTACCAACGAATGCCAGTAGGTTTTATATATTAAATAAACAAGTAAGTGGTAATTACCCATGAATTAAATTTTATAATAAATTATAGATAGCGGCTGAAATTGCAACTAATCCCATAACAACAATAAATACATTACTTAGCCTTCCTTTATATTTTGCTAGTACAGGTAATTTATGAATTGCATACATTGGCATTAAAAACAACAACACAGCTAAAATTGGGCCACCAAGTGATTCAATAAGACCTAAAATACTTGGATTTAATGTTGCAACCCCCCAAGCAGTTACAAACATAAAGGCAATAGCTAATTTATCAAGTTTGTTTTCTGAAATTGTTTTATTACGGCTACGCAAAAATTTATTAACAACACCATTAAATCCTTCTTTACCACCTAGATAGTGACCTAAAAACGATTTAGCCATTGCAATAAATGCAATTGGAGGACCAATATACTCAATAACAGGTGAATTAAATCGATTAGCCAAATATGACAACGTTGAGATATTTTGAGCTTTTGCATCTAAAAGTTCAGCAGGCGACAAGCAAAGCGCACAACTAAAAACAAAAAACATCACTGTTACAACCATCATGATATTGCTTGCTGCAATAATTCTAGTACATTTAGGTTCAGCATAAACGTCACCATATTCTTTACGTTTAGCTACCGCTAAAGATGAAATAATTGGTGAATGATTAAATGCAAAAACCATAACAGGAATAACTAACCAAAGTGTCATTAAAATACTTTGTCCTTCGTCACTACTACCAAAAGACAAATTGGTAAAAATTTCACCATTCCACTCAGGAATTAAAAATAACGCTAAAATCATTAAAACGGCAATAAATGGAAAAACTAATATTGACATAACTTTAACAATAAGTTCTTCGCCAAAGTGAACAATTGACATTAAAAATGCAACTAAAACAAATGAAAGTAAAGCTCGTGGTAATGACTCCATTCCTAATTGATGAACCATAAAGCTATCTACTGTATTTGTAATACCAACGCTATATACTAATAATATTGGGTAAATTGCAAAAAAATAAAGTACAGTTATCCAATTTCCTGCTGTGCGCCCGAAAGCTTCTTCAACCACAACGGTAATATCGCCATCGCGACTTTTACCTGATAATACAAATCGACACAAAGCTTGATGAGCAAAAAATGTCATAGGAAAGGCAAGAACCAACATAACCAGCAACGGAATTAACCCACCGACACCTGCATTAATTGGTAGAAAAAGTACTCCAGCACCAATCGCTGTACCATAAAGGCTAAGCATCCATAACGTATCACTTTTTCGCCATTTAGGTAATTTTGATTCTTTACATGAATCTATTACATTTTCGTTAGTCATTAACGTGCTCATTTTGAACTACTCCTCAATCTAAAATTCTGCGCATATAATATCAATTTAATAACTTTTACAAAGTGATCTTTATCACACAAACAACAAAAAAATTAAATATAATCAACGCGATAAAAATATCCAATTTGATACCTAGCAAAATAAAAATTAATAAAGTATTAATATTGATACAAAAAAGTAAAACATACTGCCATTCTATAGCCAAATAATCTGTATTTAGCGACTATAATTTAAAAACATACTTTATTAATGCTGAGTTGGAGGTATTACAAGAATTCCATATTAAAAATAACAATAAAATTACTTTAGTGTTACGCTTGGTACTGCTAAACTAGCTCACATTTTTATCATATATATTTATAAATAAATTTTTTTAGGATAAATTTATGCGAACCAGTAAATATCTTCTTTCTACGTTAAAAGAAACTCCTGCTGATGCTGAAGTCATTAGCCATCAATTAATGTTACGTGCAGGCATGATCCGCAAAGTGGCTGCTGGATTATATACTTGGCTTCCCACTGGTTACCGCGTACTTAAAAAAGTAGAAAATATTGTCCGTGAAGAGATGAATAAAGCCGGTGCAATAGAAGTATTAATGCCAGTTGTACAGCCTGCTGATATTTGGCAAGAAAGCGGACGTTGGGAACAATATGGCCCTGAATTATTACGTATTAAAGATCGTGGCGACCGTGATTTTGTTCTAGGCCCAACTCATGAAGAAGTCATTACAGACTTACTACGTAATGAAGTTAGCTCATATAAACAATTACCACTTAACGTGTATCAAATTCAAACCAAATTTCGGGATGAAGTACGCCCTCGCTTTGGTGTGATGCGTTCACGTGAATTTATTATGAAAGATGCATACTCTTTCCATACTACACAAGAATCATTACAAGAAACTTATGATGAGATGTATAAAGCCTATAGCGCAGTTTTTACACGTGCAGGTTTAAAATTTAGAGCGGTGCGTGCTGATACAGGATCAATTGGTGGTAACTGGTCACATGAGTTCCAAGTATTAGCCGACAGTGGCGAAGATGATATTGTTTTTTCAACCGAATCTGATTATGCGGCTAACATAGAAATGGCTCAAGCATTAGCACCAACACAAAAACGCGCTGAACCTACAAAAGCAATGGAGTTAGTCGATACTCCCAATGCCAAAACTATTGACGAATTAGTCGAACAATTCAATTTACCGATTGAAAAAACCGTAAAAACCTTGATGGTTAAAGCCACGAAAGAGAGTGGTCATCAATTAGTAGCTTTACTAGTTCGAGGTGATCATACATTAAATGAAATCAAAGCAGAAAAAATTGATATTGTTGCCTCACCACTTGAATTTGCAACCGAAGAAGAAATTCGTACGATTGTGAATGCAGGGCCAGGCTCGCTAGGTCCAATAAATCTAAACATGCCAATTATTATCGATCGTGATGTGGCTGTTATGAGCGACTTTAGTGCTGGTGCAAACATTGACCATAAACACTATTTTAATATCAATTGGGAACGTGACACTGCTTTACCTCGCATTGAAGACATCCGTAATGTGGTTGAAGGAGATATTAGCCCTGATGGCAAAGGCACATTACAAATTAAACGTGGTATTGAAGTGGGACATATCTTCCAACTTGGCACAAAATATTCACAAGCAATGAAAGCAACAGTCCAAGGTGAAGATGGACAAAACCACGTTATGATTATGGGGTGTTACGGCATTGGAGTAAGCCGCATTGTAGCTGCTGCAATTGAACAATGTCATGACGATCGTGGTATTGTATGGCCAGAAGCGATTGCTCCATTTAGCGTTGTCATTATTCCAATGAACATGCACAAATCCGAAAAAGTTCAAGCAACAGCCGAAAAACTTTATGCTGATTTACAAGCTGCTGGCATTGAAGTTTTATTTGACGATCGAAAAGAGCGCCCTGGCGTAATGTTTGCTGATGCGGAACTAATCGGGATCCCTCACACTATCGTAATTGGTGAACGCAACCTCGGTAATGGAGAAGTGGAATACAAACACCGTTCAGGTGGTGATAAAGTAATGGTGAAAGTCAACAATATCATTGAATTTATCCAAAGCCGCCGTCAAAAAGTATAATAAATCCAATCATAAAAATCAAAATAACAACAACGCATTAATGTAGTTGTTGTTATTTTATCAATTCAAGAATAAGTATTATTATTCATAACACTCATTACACCAAATAAGTTAAACCCCTAATTATAAATTCAAAGTGATATTGTTGTTTTTTTCAGCTAGAATAAATCAACGCAACTCTTATTTTAATTGGTTAGAATAATGTTAAAAAAAACAATCGCATTGGTATTATCCACCTCATTATTATTACAAAGTACATCTATCGTTTATGCTGATAATATTAACCTTCCTGATATTGGTACTGCGGCAGCCACAACGCTTAGCATTGGCCAAGAAATGGAAATGGGCGATTATTATATGCGAATGTTACGAGCAAGTGCTCCCATAATAAACGACCCTGTTTTAAACCAATATATTAATGATCTAGGCAAAAAATTAGTATCAAAATCAGAATCAGTAAAAACGCCATTCCATTTTTATATTATGAAAAGTGAAGTACTTAACGCATTTGCTTTTTTTGGTGGGAATGTCGTCATTCATTCTAAACTAATATTAGACACCGACAATGAAAGTCAATTAGCCTCTGTTATGTCTCATGAAATTGGCCATGTCACCCAACGCCATTTAGCCAGAGCAATGGAAAACCAAAACCGTAATAGCCCTTATGTTTGGGGGGCAACATTAGGCTCTCTACTATTAACATTAGCCAATCCCGAAGCTGGCATGGCGGCGATGACAAGCACCATGGCAGGATCAGCTCAAAATATGATTAGTTTTACGCAAAGTAATGAACAAGAAGCCGATCGTGTTGGTTTAAGAACGCTTGCTAAAGCAGGGTTTGATCCTTATGCTTCATCAGAATTTCTACAAAAACTTGCCGATCAAAGCCGATTTAGTAGTAAAGCTCCCGAAATTTTACTTACTCACCCATTACCTAACAGCCGATTAACCGATATTCGAAATCGTTCATTGCAATATAGCAAAAAAAATGTATCTCCGTCATTAAACTACTATTTAGCGAAAGCTCGATTGGCCATATTAATGGCTAAAAATAAAAATACCGCAAAGCTATTAGTTGAAGATTATAAAAAACTAAACAATGAACAAAGTAAAACAGCTATTATTTATGCTAATGCTTTAGCTGATAATCTAAGTGGAAATAATCAAAAAGCGAAACAACAACTACAGCCATTATTAGATAGTGATCCCAATAATATTTGGTATATTGATTTAATGACTGATATTGATTTAGCGCTCAACAATAGCAGCACTGCAATAACTCGCCTACAAGCAGCATTAAAAAAAGCACCAAACAGTTCTGCATTGCAACTAAACTTGGCTAATGCGTATATAAAAAACAAAAACTATCAACAAGCCGTAAGCTTGTTACATCGCTATACTTTTGACCATAATGATGACTCAAATGGATGGGAATTACTCGTCACTGCTTACGGGGGATTACATGCAAGAGCAAAAGAAATGAGTGCTAGAGCGGAATTAATTGCATTAGAAGGTCAATTTCAACAATCCATTCAACTACTACAAAATGCTAAGAATCAAACAAAAGGCGATCAGACAATGATTTCCAAAATTGATGCAAGAATTAATCAATTAAAACAGCTACAAAAACGTTATGCAGCTTATAAACGATAATTTTATTAACAAAACCTTCTCGACTAATTATTTACGCACCCATTAGTCGAGAAGATAACAAAATACTTATTTATCAGCTAAATGATCCACATTATTGAAGAATTTTACAGTAAATGTCCCTTCAGATTGTTCATTACCTTGCTTATAATTAACCACACTAATGCTAGTATTTAACATTCGAGGGAAATAATCCTCATCACGATGTAAACGCCAATCACCACCATTTAAAACACAAAGTAATATACGTAATACCGTTCCATGTGACACAACCAAAATATTACCCGTATCTTGAGGTGCATTTTTTACAATAGTATTTAACCCCTGCTTCATACGCAAAAGGGTATCAAAATAATTTTCACCTTGATTGACCGAAGCATCAAAATTAGCAGGATCTGTCAAATAAGTAGTAAATTCTGGAAACTCCTTTTTCAATTGAGGGACTTTCTTGCCTTCCCAAATACCAAAATCCATCTCACGCAAATCAGCAAGCTCAAAAGTAGGAATAACTATATTATTTTCTTTAACAATATAATCTCGAGTTTCCATAGCTCGTTGTTGTGTACTTGAGTATGCTTGCATAAAAGGAACATTTTTTAAATGCTGTCCTGTCACTTTAGCACCAAAAATACCTTGCTCTGTTAAAGGTGAATTTTGAGAGCCTTGCATCTGATCTTTAATATTCCACTGCGTTTGACCATGTCTAATTAAATATAAATTAATATCTTTCATTCGTACTAACTACCTTTTTTATTTTAAGATTCTGTTTTTTCATATTTATCTTTTCTTAGATACGACAAGCAAGTCTGCAAAATATCATCCATTGGTGCATTTAATTGCATTTCTTGCAAACTTTTAGGATGAATAAATCTTACGCTTGCTGCATGTAAAAATAAACGATTAAGCTTAGTATCAGCTAATAACGCATCAAATTGCCTATCGCCATAACGATCATCAAAAGCAATTGGATGGCTTGCGTATTGAGTGTGTATGCGAATTTGGTGTGTACGCCCAGTAACAGGGCTTGCTTTAATCAAAGTGGCAAAATTGAAGCGCTCTTCAACTTTAAAACGCGTTTCAGAAGGCTTACCCTCTTTATCAACCTTTACCACTCGCTCACCGCTTTTTAATACATTTTTAAGCAGTGGGGCTTGTATTACTTTACATTCAGAAGGCCAATTCCCCTTAACAAGTGCCAAATAATTTTTTTGCATTTGCTTCAGGCGCAACTGCTCGTGTAACGCTTTTAGTGCTGAGCGTTTTTTGGCAATCAATAACACGCCCGATGTTTCGCGATCTATGCGATGCACCAACTCCAAAAATTTCGCTTCAGGTCTTAAGGCGCGTAATCCTTCAATCACGCCAAAACTTAAGCCACTACCACCATGAACAGCAATACCCGATGGCTTATTAATTGCCAACATTACCTCATCTTCATAGATGATTGCCTTTTCTAAATCAGCGACTTTATTAAGCTTGGTCGAAATATCTGGCGTGGGTTTTTCAGTCATACGAACAGGAGGAATACGAATTTCATCGCCAATATTTAATTTATATTCAGGTTTAATCCGTTTTTTATTAACACGAACCTCACCCTTTCTTAAAATGCGATAAATCATACTTTTTGGCACACCTTTTAAATGGGTGATTAAAAAGTTATCAATACGTTGTGTCGCATTTTCCTCAGAAATAGTAACAAATGAGACTTGTAGTTTTGTATGTGGAACCGTTGAGTGCATAAGGAATGATTAATCCGCCGTCAATAAATAAAATCGTTTTACATTACTCAAAAATAAACTACACTATCGTAGTAAAAATAAGATAGATTATATTCAATATAATTAAAGAAGAAAGATTATAGCGAAATATGAGGGAATAAAATAGTATGTTATCATTGCTTAATCAATACTCACAAGCTAGATTGGCTTGGTTCTTATTGTTCTTTTCTACTTTTACTTTTGAAATAACCGCACTTTATTTTCAACATGGTTTAGGGCTTGCACCTTGTACTCTCTGCATTTATCAGCGTTGCGCTATTTTTGGTATCATGTTGGCTAGCATTATTGGAATAATTGCTCCTCGCAACATTTTTGTTCGATTAATAGGTATTTTCATTTGGCTTTTTAGCGCCTATAAAGGCTTTTCATTAGCAACATTTCATGCTCATCTACAATTTGAACCTAATCTAAATGATACTTGCTCAATTAACGTACACTTTCCTGCTTGGCTACCATTAGATTCGTGGTTTCCTAGTTTGTTTAATGCTTATGGCTCATGTGCCGATAAAATTTGGACATTTCTAACAATTGAAATGTCACAATGGATGATTATTATTTTTGCTTGCTATTTTATTGTTGGTTTGGCTGTATTAATATCTCAGTTCTTTTTATCCTCAAAAAATTCAATCTGGAGTAAATGACTTTATTTATAAAACTAGCACTTTTTGTTGAGTTTGTTAGAATGTGTGATAATTTTATTTTACAAACGTCACACATAAATGCTTTTGGAATACCACCCACCTATTGAACCTTGGCTATCGATTTTGCATCAAGACGACCATATTGTGGTTGTAAATAAACAACCAGGTATTTTGTCGGTTTCGGGCAATAAACCTCAATTTATTGATAGTATTATTCACCGATTGCAACAAAAATATAGCTACGTCGAATCCGTGCATCGGTTAGATATGGCAACCAGTGGTATCATGGTTGCCGCACTTTCTAAACTCGCCGATCGAGAGATAAAAAAACAATTTCGTGAACGTATTCCTAAAAAAACCTATATTGCTGTAGTGCATGGGCATCTTGAGCAAGATTCTGGTCGTGTTGAATTACCCCTAATTTGTGATTGGCCCAATCGACCAAGGCAAATGGTCGATTTAGAAAATGGCAAACATGCGCTGACAGAGTATCAAGTCATTTCACGCAATCCAGACAACACAACACGAGTGCAATTATTTCCGTTTACTGGGCGATCACATCAATTACGGGTACATATGCAAGCCATTGGTCACCCTATTTTAGGCGATAAATTCTATGCCCACCCTGAAGCCTTTACTATGTCTAAAAGGCTGCTATTGCATGCTCAATTACTAACAATTAACCACCCTAAAACAGGCGAAAGTATGACGTTTAGCTGCGAACCTGATTTTTAAAAATAGAAATATAAAATTAGCGACCATTATATAAAATCTGCTTATGCGAATAAAAGATAAACAACTGATATAAAGGAAATTAAAATGCAAAAAATTGTTTTAGCAACGAATAATCAAGGCAAAGTCAATGAATTGCAAACATTACTCGCTAATGCAGGTTTTGATATTATTGCACAAAACCAATTTAATATACCGGATGCCGACGAAACAGGCTTAACATTTATTGAAAATGCACTTTTAAAAGCAAGACATACTGCCAAATTAACTGGACTGTCCGCCATTGCTGATGACTCTGGTTTAGCGGTCGATGCACTTGATGGGCAACCTGGGATCTATTCTGCTCGTTATGCAGGTGAACACGGTAACGACAAAAGTAACAATCAAAAATTACTTAAAGCATTACAAAATATCCCAAAAGAAAAACGTACCGCTTACTTTTATTGTGCGCTAGTTTTTATGCGACACGAAAACGACCCAACACCTATCATCTGCTTAGGAAAATGGGATGGTTTAATTTTAAATGAAGAACAAGGTGATGGGGGATTTGGCTATGATCCACTTTTTTATGTACCAGAACTAGGCTGCACCGCAGCACAGCTAACAAAAGAACAAAAAAGCCAAATATCACATCGAGGTCAAGCTCTAAAACAATTGATTGAAAAAATTAAAACTGCTTAGCAAACTTATTTATACTCGAAATTGCATATCAAGAAGTAAACAGTATATACTTAATACATTAATGATATTGGAGTTAATATTTTGATTGTAATGATAGTAAGTGGTCGCTCTGGATCGGGAAAATCAATCGCCCTACGCGCTCTAGAAGATATGGGATTTTATTGTGTTGATAATATCCCAGTTGCTTTATTACCTCAATTAGCCAACTCATTAAAAAACCACAACACGCCAGTTGCAGTTAGCATTGATATTCGAAATTTGCCTGAACAATTTGATTTTAATAATGATATATTTCAACGTTTGCCCGAATCGGTGACACCTGAAATACTTTTCCTCGATTGTAGTCGTAATACGTTAATTCGACGCTATAGTGAAACACGACGGATA
The DNA here is from genome assembly GCF_046635645.1 of Gilliamella sp. BG2. Lineage (NCBI taxonomy): Bacteria > Pseudomonadati > Pseudomonadota > Gammaproteobacteria > Orbales > Orbaceae > Gilliamella > Gilliamella sp. BG2. Next base: position 8,778 of record NZ_JBIDFF010000027.1, on the reverse strand, counting down.
CATCCATTAACCAATCAACACTATTCTCTTGAAGAAGCAATAGATCTTGAAGAAAAATATCTAGAACCTTTAAAATCTAACGCAAGCCTAGTTATAAATACCGATGACCTATCAGTACATGAACTATCAGACATATTAAGATCACGTATTTTAGGTAAAAAAGAGCGTGAATTAACCTTTATTTTTGAATCATTTGGCTTTAAACATGGCTTACCCATTGATGCTGATTTTGTATTTGATGTCAGGTTTTTACCTAACCCACATTGGGAAGTGAATTTGCGCCCATTAACAGGATTAGATAAGCCAGTAAAAGAATATTTATTACAACACAATGAAGTGTCCAATTTTATCTATCAAACCGCCAATTACTTAAATCAATGGATACCTTTATTAGAAAAAAACAACCGCAGTTACTTAACCATTGCTATTGGATGTACAGGTGGTCAACATCGTTCTGTCTTTATTGCTGAACAATTAGCCGCATTTTTTAAAGCACAAAACAAACAAGTAAAAATTCGCCATCGAACTTTAGAAAAAAAATGATGATTATCTTTCAATTTTAAAAATTCGATAATCTATCAATGTTTTTTTTACATTTTTCAAAAATATCTTTTAGTGTAGTTTTATGATTAGCTGAAGCTGGTATTGCCGTAATTAATTGACTAACCTTGGTCAATTCAATATCTGAAGGTAAATTTGCTAGCTTCTGCCTTAATATATTAACTGTTTGTGGATGTGGATGACCAATAACAATAGCAACGCCATTTTTGCGTGCCAATTTTATCGCCAAATCAAATTGCAAGCTAATAGCACTTTCTTTTTGTTGAGCATCTAAAAATACATCACGCGTTAATACTGGGATGTTATAGTAGCTAGCAGCTTTTTTTATTTGAGTCTTACCGATTGTTTTACTATCTAAAAAAAACATCGAATATTGACTTAATGCTTTCATAACTTTTATCATACCAGTAAGATCTGCTGTCATCAAACTTCCCATATGATTATTAGCTCCAATAGCATAAGGCACTTGTTCAACAGCATTTGTCACTATTCGGTTTACTTCAGCTTCATCCATCGAAGGAAATAGAGTGTCTTTTTCTAGTGGCTGTTTACCTAATGGAGCCATAGGTAAGTGAATTAACACATCATTACCATTATTATGGGCTATAGTTGCAATACGTTTAGCATTAGGCGAATTTGGTAAAACTGCAATAGTAATATTAGGAGAAAATGAAATTATTTGCTCTTCATTATGCTGGCGATAGCCAAAATCATCAATGACTATTGCAAGTTTTGCTGCCCATATATAGTTGGAATTTAGCACTAAGAAAATGATAAAAAAAAGGTTAATAAAACAACGCATTACTTTAACCACTCTCTCGGATCAAGTGCCTTACCATCACGGCGAATCTCAAAATATAAAGCAGATATGTTTTTCCCACCACTTGAACCAACCAATGCAATAGGTTGGTCAATATGAATCTTATCACCCACCTCAACTAAAATACGCTGGTTATAACCATATAAACTCATATCACCTTTACCATGATCTAATGCAACAACAAAACCATAACCTTGTAACCAACTAGCCAAGATGACCCGTCCACCAGCAATGGCTTTAACTTGAGCACCATCTTTAGCATTAATCACCATCCCTTTCCAACGTAGCTCACCTTGGAGTGATTCTCCAAATTGATGTACAATATTACCATTCACTGGCCAATTAAACTGATGTTGTGGCTTACCAATACCACTTACGCGAGCCATTAATGCTAGCTCATCAGGATTAGGAGTATAACGAGAATTATTCTGCTTTTCTTCAATATATTTTGCTTGTTTTGCTTCTTCTTCTGCAATACGTCTATTTTTACGTTCAGCTTGAGCAATTTTAGCCTGTAGTTTAGCTTCATTATTACGCAAGTCGGTTAATTTTTGTTGATTTAATTGCATCAATGATTCAAGAGAATTTATCGTGTTTTGTCGATTTTGACGATTTTTTTCAAGTCCTACTTGTTGTTCTTTCTGTTTAATTTGTAATTCTTTATGCAAAACTTGTTTTTTTTGTAACTCAATTTTCTTCTCGATCAATTGGGTTTGAGTATCTTGAAGATTGTGAATTTGCTGTTGCCGTGCTTGATTAATATAGCGGTAATAAGCAATTATACGATCATTACGTTCGCTTTTTTCTCCCGAAAAAATTAACTCCAAACCAGTTGTTTTGCCTAGTTTAAATGCACTTTCGAGCTGCTTTGATAATATAATTCTTTGATGTTTTTGTTTTATAGTTAATATATCAATTTGTCCAATCAAATTGTTGATTTCTTGATCGAGTTTCTTAAGTGATAAATCATTCTTTTCAATTGAGGTTAAAAGATTAGCTATTTTGGTTTCTTGTTCTTTAAGATTATTGACTAACTTATTACGCTCTTCTTTTTGTTGTGCTAAACGCTTTTCTTGTTCTTCAATAGCGTGACGTAAAGATTGAAGTTGCTGATTATCATTAGCATATAAAAAACTAATTTTTATTAATCCAACAAAAACAATCACAATAATTTTCTGATAAACAGACATGGCGTTTATATTTATGATTTATAACCAAACAACAATGATAATACCACTATACCGATAAATAGGCCAAAATGCAAAATGAAACCCACACACAAAGTAGGATAATTTGTTTTTTTAGATAAAAAATTAGTATGTTTTGTATCTCATTTCTGAACGGAAAAATAGTTATTATTAAAGTGAGCTATCCGTGACTTTACTAATTTTGAATACAGGTCGAATTCACAATAAACAAATACATAACAACATACTAAAAGCTACTTTATACAGAATGCAAGTTTTTGGCATCCCTAGCGAAATATACCAAGAAATTTAACTACTAAAGTATGATTTACCGATGTTTTAATCTACGGTCAGAAAAGTACATTAATTAAAATATATAAATTTATTCATTATATACAATATTTATAATGAAAATTTATTGATGAAAGCATAATTAAAATCCATTAACAACTAGAAGTAAAATTATCAAGAATAGCAAGCAACACATTACGGTAAGTTGATAAAAATTTACTGTTGATAATTTGAGCCTAGGCAAAGCATTAGTCGATAGACAAATTATTGCGATAATAAGGTCGTTGAGCTTTTCTTATACACTCAAAACATATATTATTTATGTTGTTACTACAATGACGAATCTGGCTAACAATATTATGAATATATTTAAATTTATTATAATCGTATACACCACAACTGAAGGTAAGTTATCGCCAGACCAATATAGACAACAATATTACCGAAATAACAAAATAATATAGGTATGTACGAAGCAATCTGATGATTCATGACACCTACTCATAAGAATCTATCAGCCAAATCAAACCTCAAAAGGAGTCATTAATGCAAGATGATAATAAAATATCAGATGATGAATTGAATCTAATAATTCAGCGATGTAAAAAAGCAACAAAAGGGCCATGGATATCATATGTAGAAGGTAGAGATCATACTAGTGGCTCAAATTTTATTCTCACAGGAACTGAATGTAATCGTGGAAAAAATATTGAACTTATTGGTGGAACAATAGATGATCAAGAATTTATTGCACACGCACGACAAGATATTCCCAAATTAATTAATGAAATTAAAAGATTAAAAAAAATAATTATTAAAAATAAGCAATAAATATGATCGTTTTTTTGATTCTATATTTGGACTTTACGTATTTATTTAAAAATTAATCAGCCTTTATTAACAATAATATTTATGGATCAACAATATCAAATCGGTATGTCCACACTTTTTAGTACCAAAAAGATAAGGTCATTGATTTCTTTTGTATTCAATCGGCGACTGGTAATTTAATGTTGAATGAAGTCGATTATAATTAAACCAATCCACATAGTGATTAAATTCCAACTTAAGTTGCGCCAGTGAATCAAAAATAGTATTTGACACAAATTCTGTTTTCACTGCTTTAAATGTGCTTTCTGCAATTGCGTTATCATAAGGACAGCCTTTGCGACTTAACGACCTTTTTTACAGGTGTATTTCGAAACCCAGCCATTTTTCGCCATGATTCGACCTATTTGGCGTCGAGACACGGTTATGCCTTGCTTTCTCAGCTCTGCTTGCAGACGCCTTGTACCATAAACTTGATAATTATTATTAAAAATTTCACCCACTATTTCACTCAGCGATATATCTTGTGGTTGCTGCGTCAATTGCCGTTGATAATAGAAACGATTTCGGGTTACATTTAAACATCGACATAATGCACGTAAGCTGTATCAATGCTTATTATGTAAAATTAACTCGATTTTCTTCCCATTATCAACGCCGCTTGCTTTAGGATATCATTCTCCATTAACAAGCGTTTATTCTCTTTGCGTAGCGCGATAAGTTCGTTCTCTTCAGTTCGACGATTATCTTTTGCGATGAATGAGCCAGTAGTTTGGTACTGCGTTATCCACTTATCTAATGCTGACTTGGTGAGGTCATACTCTGAGACGATATCCACACGTTTTTTACCATTTTGATATAGCATGACCATTTGTTTTTTGAACTCGTTAGTAAAGCTACGTTTTGTTCTTCGCGATGAATCGATTGTCATTGTTGTTACCTTCTTTTATTTTTAGTTTATCATAACAATGACCTTATAAAACTGGTACTAATTAGTGTAGCCTATCCAAAGTTTCAAACAGGAAGATAAGCCGTATTTTACACAATAAAAAGACAATGTTAAATATGGTTTTATAAATCTATTTTGGCTGAGCTATTAAAATTACCCCAGCAGAAACTGGGGATTAATCAATGAGCGATTTATTGCTTATAGGAAGATAGAAAATGAGCAAATCTTCCAATAGCGTCTTCAAGTTGACCTGAATGAGGCAAAGCAACAATTCTAACGTGATCCGGTTTATGCCAATTAAAGCCAGTTCCTTGTACAAGTAATACTTTTTCTTGTAACAAAAAATCTAATACGAGTTTTTGGTCGTTATGGATGTTGAATTTGTTCTGATCTAATTTTGGAAATAGATACAAGGCACCTTGTGGTTTAGTACATGAAACCCCAGGGATTTCATTAAGTAAACGCCATGCCAACATACATTGATCATATAAGCGACCTCCAGGAACAATAAATTCATTGATGCTTTGGTAGCCTCCTAGCGCTCCTTGAATAGCATGTTGTAATGGCACATTAGCACATAAACGCATTGAAGCTAGCATATTTAAGCCTTCAATATAGCCTTTTACATGGTTTTTTGGGCCACAAAGCGCCATCCAGCCTTGCCTAAAACCAGCAACTCGATAAGTTTTTGATAGGCCACACATGGTAATGACAAATAAATCGGGGGCCAATGCGGCAATTGAATAATGCACTGCATCATCATATAAAATTTTATCGTAAATCTCATCAGCGAAGATGATTAGATTATTTTGACGAGCGATTTCAGCGATCTCAAGTAATACTTCTTTACTATAAACAGCGCCTGTCGGGTTGTTAGGATTAATAATTACTATTCCTTTAGTGTTTGGAGTTATTTTCCGTTTAATATCTTCAATATCAGGTGACCAATTTGATTCTTCATCGCAAAGATAGTGCACAGCGCTCCCACCAGACAAACTAATAGCCGCTGTCCATAATGGGTAATCGGGCATAGGTACGAGTATTTCATCACCACTATTTAGTAAAGCCTGCATGGATTGAACGATTAATTCTGATACACCATTACCGATGTAAATATCTTCAACATCTAAACTATTAATTCCGCGAGCTTGATAATACTGCATGATTGCTTTACGAGCAGAATAAAGGCCTTTAGAATCGGAATATCCTTGTGAGGAAGGTAAGTTTCTAATCACATCAATTAATAATTCGTCAGGCGCAGCAAAACCGAACGGCGCTGGGTTTCCAATATTGAGTTTCAGGATAGTTTGACCTTCTTCTTCCAGTCGTTTTGCATGCTCTAGAATTGGACCACGGATATCGTAACAAACATGATCCAATTTTGTGGATTTTGAGAAATTTACCATAAGTTGCTCTTTTTAGTTCTTGTGTTGATATTTTTACTGAAAAAAACAATCTACTCCTATTTCGATAATTTTTGAAGATGCTATTATAGTTAGCTCAATAAATATTATTTAATTGTCTATTTTTTGTGCGGGAGAGTGTTATGAAAACCATTTTAACGGTAATTGGTAAAGATCAAACAGGTATTATTGCTGGTATTAGCCAAAAGTTATATGAATTAAATATTAATATTTTAGATGTCAGCCAAACTATCATGGATGAGTATTTTACGATGATTATGTTACTTGACCTATCTAAAATTAATGTGTCATTTGATGAAGTAAAAACTGTGTTGATGCAAACAGGTCAAAATCTAAAAGTTAAAGTCAATCTTCAAAGAGAAGAAATTTTTGATGCTATGCATCGTTTATAATATTAATTCTATATTTTAAAAAAAGGATAATACTAATGGAAACAAAACAGATCCTCGAAACCATTAAAATGATTGAGGAAGAAAAACTTGATATCCGCACAATAACCATGGGTATTTCTCTTCTTGATTGTATAGATAGTGATGGTGAAAAAGCACGCCAAAAAATTTATAACAAAATTACACGTCTGGCAAAAGATCTTGTTAAAGTAGGTGATCAGATTACTTCAGAATTTGGTATTCCAATAATCAATAAACGTATTTCTGTTACGCCAATATCTTTAATTGCCGGTGCTAGTGATGATAAAGATTATGTAGCGTTTGCTAAAACTTTGGATGAAGCAGCTAAAGCGGTTAATGTTAACTTTATTGGTGGATTTTCAGCACTGGTACAAAAAGGTTATCATAAAGGTGATGAAATTTTAATTAAATCAATTCCACAAGCACTTGCACAGACAGAACGAGTTTGCTCATCGGTAAATGTTGGCTCTACACAAACGGGGATCAACATGGATGCAGTAAAGCAAATGGGAAATATCATTAAAGAAGCTGCGCAATTAACAGCTGATAATAGTAGCATGGCCTGCGCTAAGTTAGTTGTGTTTGCTAATGCTGTTGAAGATAATCCATTTATGGCAGGTGCCTTTCATGGCGTAGGTGAAGCTGATTGTGTCATTAACGTTGGAGTCAGTGGTCCTGGTGTAGTTAAACGAGCACTTGAAAAAGTCAAAGGTCAGCCATTTGATGTTGTAGCTGAGACTATCAAAAAAACTGCATTTAAAATTACTCGTATGGGGCAACTGGTCGGTAAAGAAGCTTCTGAACGTTTAGGCGTTAAATTTGGTATTGTCGATTTATCGTTAGCTCCAACTCCAGCAATTGGTGATTCGGTTGCACACATTTTAGAAGAAATGGGATTAGAAGCAGTCGGTACACACGGTACAACTGCAGCACTAGCTATGCTAAACGATGCGGTTAAAAAAGGTGGAGTAATGGCTTGTGGCCATGTTGGCGGATTAAGCGGTGCATTTATCCCTGTTTCGGAAGATGCAGGTATGATTGATGCTGTAAATAACAGTGCACTTAATCTTGAAAAACTAGAAGCAATGACTTGTGTTTGTTCTGTTGGACTGGATATGATTGCAATTCCAGGCGATACGCCAGCTGAAACTATTTCGGCGATCATTGCAGATGAGGCTGCAATAGGGGTGATTAACCACAAAACAACAGCTGTGCGAATTATTCCAGCAGTGGGCTTAAACGTAGGAGATAACATTGAATTTGGTGGCTTACTCGGCCATGCTCCCGTTATGTCAGTAAACAAATTTAGTTCATGTGATTTTATTAATCGAGGTGGAAGAATTCCCGCTCCAATTCATTCATTTAAAAACTAATATATTTATTTTAAATGAATATTTTCCCTTACTCCGTCTACAGCAAGGTAGGCGGATTATCGCTATAAATAATGAATATTCCTTATTTCATGAATTGGTGGCTTTTATTCGGGTATCTATTATCAAGGCTGCTTTTCTTGCCATAATAATTTTAAATATATAATTTTTAATTATATAGTATTTGTACTTAAGTATATACCTAAAAGATGTGGTTTAAGATGTGGTTTAAGATGTGGTTTAAAATGTACCTTACTGATACTTAATGGGCAATAAAATAGACTTTAAGGCTTGTTATTACTGGGTTTGGTGTGCTTTGCAGGGTTTAAAAGAATATTGCTGTTTATTGATTTGGTGCCGTGGGCGGGACTTGAAATGATCTTATTAAAGCCTTTTCAATAAAGGGTTTTGCTTTTTCTTTATTGAAGAAATAGTCCCAAGCATAGTCCCAAAATAAAAAGTGCCCCCCAATATTAGGTATTTTAATCTTGCCAAATTGAAAGGTTAAAAATTGGTTTTAGAATTTTGACGGTGTAAAAATTTATCTAGGTGAGTGGTATTCGTTAATTATATTTTAGATTTTTTATACCTCCTCCCCATAAAAATAAAATTTAATAAAAAAGTGTTCACGGTGTTCACTACTTGCTTGAAGCCTTATTATAAAAGGGTTTGAGCGGTGAACACTTAATGATTTACTATTCACAAGTGTACACTTTAGGTGTTCACTCAATAAAAAACCGCCAATTAGGGCGGTCTCTATTTTATATTTTATTGGCTCAATTTGAGCTACTAGTTAGGCTCTTCAGCTTTTGGTATCCAATCTTTGTCAGAATTTGTGTGCAAGTGTACACTACAATTTAACTGAATAGCTCTTTTTTAAAGATGTTTACTATTTGGTCTTCAACATCTTCAAAGCCTTTATTTAAAAAGTCCTTTTT
>NZ_JBIDFF010000026.1:0-26203 GCF_046635645.1 Gilliamella sp. BG2 | reverse complement strand
ATGGTTGTTTTTGACAGAATTATTATAACTCACATCATGCCGTCTAAAAAATAATCACGAAAGATCAACACGCCCTAAAATTTTAAATAAAAAAAAAACAAATTATTATCAAGTTACTCTAATGATAGTTTATTCAAACATATTGATTTATTGATTAATTACTGATTTACTGTTCATCAGCAAAATACTAACTTATTATTTTAATTAACTATAAAAACAAATAAGTAATCATGAAATAAAAAATATAAGGAAAAATTAGAATGGAATTTCTTTTTTATTTCTTCTTCTTCGCAGTAGTAATAATTATAGTGGCATTTATTAATCTTTTTAGTTTGAAAGATCAAATTGTCCGGTTAAGAATTCAGTTAACAGAGGTACAAGAGGTCCTTTTATCACTCAAAGAACAACTTTATCAACAAAATAGTTCGGCTGAGTTAGAAGAAAATTCAGATGAAAAAGAGGATATTGAGCACGATAATACTAATTCGCAATTTGAATATTCAAATAGCAATACTACTGAAGAAACAGCGGATATTGCTGTTCAAATAGAGCCTCCAACCGAAATTTCTTTACCTTGTGCAGCTAATAATAACCATTTAAACGATGGACTTTTGCAACTTAATGAGCAAAATGAACCCGCCCTGTTACAAGAAAATATGCAACTTGATTCAGTAACAGTAGAACAACCCGATTCTCAATATCAAGAATTCAGTCAGGAAGAAGAGTTACCAACATTAGCTAGCGAATCTCTGGCGATAGAAACTCCAGAACAAGAAAAAATCAATCTTGATGAAGCTGCATTACAAACAGCAGATCCATTTAACCCACAATACAGACCAGTTACAAATACTGGACCCAATCCGTTATTTATTTTTTTTAATTGGTTAATTAAAGGCAATGTAATTGCCAAAATTGCTATTGTGATCTTATTTTTAGGTCTAACCTATCTATTTAAATACAGTATTGAACATGATTATATTTCACCTGAGATCAGAATCTTAGGAACCTTAGTATTAGGTTTTGTTTTGTTAGGAATCGGTTGGAAATTAAGACATAAACGAGAAATCTACGCCTTAATATTACAAGGCGGTGCCTTTGCTATTTTATATCTGACCATATTTGCCGCCTATAGGTTATACGAACTTGTACCTATGTTAATTACGTTTGCTATTTTGTTAATTATTTGCTCAACAAGCATTTTATTTTCCATTTTGCAAAGAGCTATGAGTCTAGCAATTATAGCCTGTATCGGCGGTTATGTGACACCGATTTTACTATCCAATGGTTCAGGCAATCATATTGCTTTATTTAGTTATTATTTGATGATTTCCAGTGCTATTTTAGTTGTTAGCATCTGGCAGTCTTGGCGAATACTTAATTTATTAGGATTTTTATTCACCTTTGTAATATCTCTACTATGGGGAATGAGTAATTTCCGCCCTGAGTTTTACATTGAATGCCAAATATTTATCATCGCCAATATGTTAATTTATGGTATTTTAGCTGTTTTATTCTCGGTTCGAAGTTTTAATAAAGAACATAATCAAAATGCTATTGATTTAATTTTACTATTTGGCACACCGTTATCCGGTTTTGCATTACAATATTCTATTACCAATCAGTGGGAATTTGGACCTGCATTTTCATCATTGGCATTTGGTCTGTTTTATATTATTGGCTCTTATTTCATTCTGCGCTTGTTGAAATCTTCAGCAAAAAAAATCTCGCTTTATGGCTTGGCCATTGGTCTATCATTTAGTACGTTGGCTATTCCACTTGCCTTTAGTGCCAATTGGACTGCCACAATTTGGTTATTTGAAGGAACAGCATTAAGTTGGATTATGCTTTCGCAAAAACATTATCGTACTGCTTTATTAGGTGTCGCAATTACATTATTTGGTATTGTTTCAGCTTGTATATCTTTCGAATGTGAACAATTAAATCCGAGCTCACTTACACTACTACTTGGTATTATAAGTGCCATTTTGCTAGTGAATGCCTGTTTATGGCATTGCTATGGTCGTAGAATTAATACAAATAATTTACTTAAAACGATGTTTATCGCTGTTGCTGTTATATTTTGGGTAATATGGATTTTATCAAGTGTTCATTTACATATTGACAATACAACATCAAAAGTATTACCAATTTTATTATGCTTCACTTTTTCTTCATGGCTATGGTATATCGTTGGGAAAAAAATCAATTGGCATCAGCTTTGTTATTCTGGGTTAACCTTATGGCTAATGATATTACTAGCTTTATTTAAAAGTTATGCCGAATCCTACTATTTATTAAACTCTGGCATTTGGGGCGTGGTTTGGATCATAGCCTTTGTTAGTGCTTACTATTATTTACATATTGGAAAGGCACTTATCACAAACAGTATTGTAAATCGTAGTTTTAAAATAAATAAACAAAATACTTATCGTTTATTTGATATGTTACACATCAGTTTATTTTGGATGATTTTATACTGGATAACACGAGAATCTACTCATTTACTTAATCAATTACCATGGGGATACGAAGTAATAAAATGGAGTGTAACTGCAACTATTGCTAGCAGCATTATTCTACTATTTTATATACTGATTAAACGCCAAATTATGACCACAATATCATTAATTAAATCTTATTGGATGATAGGTTTATTACCTGTTGTTATCTATTTAGGATTTTATTTAATAGTTGGGCTTGGTATGAGTGGTCAAATCATTTATTGGAATTATGTTCCTATCATTAATCCACTTGAAGAAAGTGCAATCTTTGCTTTAATGATGTTTAGCGTTTGGTTAAAACTTGCAATAAACCATTTACAACTAAATAGCAGGATAATGAATCTTGCAAGCTTTAAAATACCATTACCTAATATGGTTCTAGTGCCTTTAATTGTTTTAACCTTTTTCTGGGGAAACAGTATCGTTTTACGCTGCTTAAGCCAAATGTTTGACATATCTTGGACAGCTAATTCTTTATGGCACAATAATATTGTCCAAATGACTGCATCATTACTTTGGATGTTAACTGCAGTAATATTGGTGACTATTGGACACCGTTATTCACTTCGGAAAATATGGTATAGCGGTGAATTTATTCAAGTGATCGTTATTATTAAATTAATATTTGTAGATATCCGTGAGCTTGATGGATTACTTCGTGCATTTGCCTTTATTGGTGTTGCGTTATTAATGCTGTTAATTGGGTATTTAGCACCATTACCGCCTAAGTTAAAAAATGGTGATACTGATGAATAAATACACTATAAAAAATAGGTTTAAGTTTAACAATGACGTTTTCAGAAATCATTCTGATAATATCATTCAGTTTAATATAACAATAAATAAAAATTCGCGAATGTCATTGATTATTATGGATAAAAAATTATGAAAAAATTTCTATTGAGTTCGTTGTTATTAATAAGTGGATTTAGCCAAGCGATAGACAAAACTAACCAGTATGCCTATGGTGCCATGATTGATATCTCCAACGATACTAGCATGTATAGCAGAATAGAACTGACTCATGATGTTTATACACAAACATTATCAAGTTCATTAGATGATATTCGCATTTTTAACCAAAAAGGTCAGCCTGTACCTTATGCATTAGTCAATGTTTATCAGCAAAGTGATAATAATCAAACTTTTCCAGTGGCTATTTACGCGTTAAATGAAAACAAAGATGAAGATCAAAGCAAAATGGCGATTGAACAGTATAATATCAATATCAACAATAAAGATGTTCAAATCTATCTCGATAAAGCAAATAGCCAAGGTGACTATACCGCAAGGTATTTATTGCAAATTCCCGAAAATGTTAAGTTAGAACAAGCCATAAGTCGTTTATCCATTGATTTTGATGTAGCTGAAAATCAAAATTGGCAAGCAATTGCTAAATTGCTTTATAGCCAAGATTTAAGTAATTGGCAAACTGCACTCAATAATGTTCCAATGATGTCTTTGACTGATAACAATAGTAATCAGTCACTTAGAGTAAATACAATTGATATACCAACAAACACTAATTACAAAGCACGCTATTGGATTTTATTATTAAAGTCAGATCAATCCACAGTTCCTAACGTCAAAAAAATTGAATTTACTTCAAGAAAAGAAACACCAAAATTAGCTCTTTTCCCAATTAACTTCGAACTAACATCATCAGATGGTCAAGAAGCAACTTATCAGTTACCATCACCTCAACCAGTTAGAGAGTTATCAATTAAGCTACAAAACCCACGTATGGTTTTACCTACTAGCATCTATTATAAAACCGATGACAAAGATAAAACATGGCATAAACTTGATGACTATATTATTCGAAACATAGATAGCAATGATCATAGCCAACATATCAGTGCTGGATTAATTATTAAACAATTAAAAATTAAAGCCATCAACGCAAGCTTTGATGAAGCACCACAACTAACAGCTTACCGCAATCGTATGAGTGTTGTTTTTAATAGCGCCAATAATGGTCCCTTCATTTTAGCTTGGGGATCAGCAAAAGCAACGTCTGCATCGTTAAGTGAAAAAGCATTACTTTCAGATTCAATATCTGTAGTTGATGTGCCACAAGCCTTTGTTGGTGAAAATATTAAACTAGCAGGTAAAAAAGTATTATCCCAAGCAAATAATGATCCGACAAGAGATTCAATTTTACCTAAATGGTTAATTTGGGTTAGCTTAGTTATTGGCGCTATCATATTAATTATTATTGCATTAAAATTACTTAACGAAGTTAAAAAGTCATAAAAATGACTAGAAATAAGCACTTAATAGAAATTTACTCTATTGAGTGCACCACACATCTAAATACTGATAATTTTTAATTAGGTAAGATGATAGAGACAATAAAAGGCTTTGATTTTGGCTTAAGTCATTGTGGTAACGAGCATTCGCCGACTTAAGCCGGCGAATTGTAGCATATTAAATTACGCTTCGTTCCAGCTATCTCTTAATCCTACAGTTCGGTTAAACACTAGCTTATCTTCAGTTGCAAACTTGCTATCTAAACAGAAATAACCTTCTCGTTCAAATTGATAAGCTTTCTCCGCCTGAGCTTTTTGTAAACTTGGTTCAACAAGACCTTGCTTAATCACTAACGAGGTAGGATTAATGGTTGATAAAAAGTCCTCTGCTGCACCTGGATTTGGCGTATTAAATAGACGATCATACAGGCGAATTTCGGCTGGTTTTGCAAATTTGGCTGAAACCCAATGAATTACACCTTTGACTTTACGGCCATCTTCAGGATTTTTATTTAAGGTTGCTGGATCATAACTACAATAAATCGTTTGAATATTACCTTCGGCATCTTTTTCTACTCGATCTGCTCGAATCACATAGGCATTACGCAATCGCACTTCTTTACCTAATACTAAACGTTTGTAATTTTTATTGGCTTCTTCTCGAAAATCCGCACGATCAATATAGATTTCACGAGTGAAAGTGACTTCTCTATGACCCAGTTCAGGACGATTTGGATGATTTGGCATATTAAGCACTTCATCAATAGTATCCGAGAAGTTTTCAATGACAACTTTAACCGGATCAAGCACCGCCATAGCACGAGGCGCATTTTCGTTAAGATCTTCGCGAATACAAAACTCAAGAGTACTCATTTCTACGGTATTTTCTTGTTTTGTCACACCAATTCGGCGACAAAATTCACGGATCGAAGCTGGTGTATAACCACGACGACGTAAGCCTGAAACAGTCGGCATACGCGGATCATCCCAACCATCAACAATCTTTTCTGACACAAGTAAATTTAATTTACGTTTTGAAGTAATCGCATATTCAAGATTTAATCTTGAAAATTCATACTGATGAGGCCGTGCCTCGATTGTAATATTATCTAATACCCAGTCGTATAAACGGCGATTGTCTTGGAATTCAAGTGTACAAAGCGAATGGGTAATATTTTCGATCGCATCAGAAATACAGTGGGTGAAATCGTACATTGGATAAATACACCATTTATTACCTGTTTGGTGATGTTCTGCAAATTTAATACGATATAATACTGGATCTCGCATCACAATAAATGGTGATGCCATGTCAATTTTAGCACGCAGACATGCTTTTCCTTCGGCAAATTTGCCCTCTTTCATTTGGGTAAAAAGCGCTAAATTTTCATCGATGCTACGATCACGATAAGGGCTATTTTTACCCGGTTGAGTAAGTGTTCCTCGATATTCACGGATTTCATCAGCTGAAAGCTCGTCAACATAAGCAAGTCCTTTATTGATTAGCTCAATAGCATATTCATATAATTGGTCGAAATAGTCAGATGAGTAACAAATTTCACCATCCCATTCAAACCCTAACCAACGGACATCTTCTTTAATCGAGTCAACATACTCTATATCTTCTTTAGCTGGATTAGTATCGTCAAAACGTAAATTACATTTACCTTTATAATCTTGCGCAATACCGAAATTTAAACATATTGATTTAGCATGACCAATATGTAAATAACCATTAGGCTCTGGAGGAAAACGTGTGTGCGTAGTTTTATACTTTCCTGCTGCTAAATCAGCATCAATAATTTGGCGAATAAAATTAGATGGACGATTATCTGTTTCGCTCGGTAATGAACCGCTCATAAAAAAACCTCTGGTGATATATTTATTAATAACAAATTGAGAATATTTGCTATATTATTGCTTATTATGTAACGAATATAACAAATTTTTCTTATTTCTGAAATGGAAAACAGACGATTCCCATCGACAAAATTAGTCTTTGATTAAACCCTGCTATTTTTAACAAAAAAACATATCTTTTTAGCAAAAACACAAAAATAAAAAATTAAATAAAATAAAAGCTCTACCTGACGGTTTTCGCTAAAAATACAACTAATTATTTTTATTCATCACCCGATTTCAATGAAACCACAAATCTTGCTCCACCTAGTGGGCTAGTGACAACAAAGGCTTTACCATTATGAAATTCTGCCATTAGTTTTACATAAGCTAAACCGAGTCCATAACCTCCAGTTGATCGAGTTCGGCTCGTATCAAGTCTTGCAAAAGGCATAAAAATCTTTTCACGTGCATCAAAGGGAATGCCCACACCATCATCATCGATTTCAAGAATGACTCGATTTTCTTGTTTTGTGATATTCAAAACTGCTTTATGTGCTGCATACTTAAAAGCATTTAGTAACAAATTTTTAACTATGGTTTCAACTAAATTAGTATCAATCATTGCATATGCATCTTGGCTATTACAAGTTAGTTCAAATCCTTTTGGTTTAAATAATGTTAAGGATTGGCAAACTTTTTCACTCCACTGTTTTAATGATACCCTCGTGAAGTTTAATTCAACATTGCTTTGCTGCATTTTAAAGTAATTTAAACTAGCATTGATTAATGTCTCAAGTTCATTAATATCATCACTCATGCCTTTTTGTAGCAAAAATCTCTCTTTTTCATCGGTAGACTCTTCAAGCATACTAAGTTCAAATCGCATACGGGCAAGAGGTGTACGTAATTCATGAGCCATCGCATGAGAGATTGTTTGATTGGTACCAACTAGATGTTCAATATGCGTTCCCATATTATTTAAAACATTTGCTAGCGGCTTAAATAACCAACCTTTAACATTTTCGGTTCGGGCTTTTAAATTACCTTGCCCTAACTGCTCGGCAGTTTGTCTGATATTAACTAGATCCTTCCATACGGCACTAAAAGCCATATAAATTAAAATAAAAAAAACAATAGCACTAAACAAAGCCCAAATAACAAGAAAGATGGTCAAGGACATGGTATTGGATGCCAAAATATCCCGCATTACAATCGGGCCTAATTGAAGCAAATTGCCATCTTTTAAATCTATATAAACAATCTCATTATCACCATCATAAGAAAAACCAAGTTTTTTTAACTCATTAAGCACAGTATCAGGTAACGGTGTGTTAATTGGTAACACTTCGATAGGGTAGCCAAAATAAGGTTGCAATTCATTAACCACTTCTTGAAGGGGTCGATCTTTATGTTCTTTAATTTGCATACGAATCAGATTCACTGTACCTCGTTGAGATTCACGAAATACAACATGATCATCTGGCATATCGGTTAATGATGAAGGTAATGAATCAAAAACCAATAAAGCCCCATAAGCAATAATACTTTGCAATAAAAGTAAAATAACTAGATAAAATACAATACGGCGATTAAAAAATAGCGGCTTGGCTAATAATTGACTCAATGATTTTCTCCTTCTCGCATAAATAAGTAGCCTTTTCCTCGCACTGTTTTTATGCGAGACGGATTATCTGGATCATCGAGTAATTTACGACGAAGTCTTGAAACACGAGCATCAATAGAACGATCGCTACCATCAAAATCGATCCCTCTTACTTGAGAAAAAATATCATCTCGAGAAAGAATAGTTCCCGCATTATAAGCAAGCAACCATAGCAGATCGAATTCGGCTGTGGTTAAATCAATTTCTTGCTCGTGCAAGAGTACTTTTCGGTTTTCACCGTCTATGACTAGATTATCAAATATTAAAGTTTTATTATTCTGTGGTAAAACAAACTCTTTCGTATTGTCTTTGTCGGTTTCTATCTGTTTCCGTCGTAATAAAGCTCGTATTCGCGCTAGTAATAATCTGGGTTCAACTGGTTTTGCTAAATAATCATCCGCTCCCAATTCAAGCCCAACAATTTCATCAATATTATCTTCACTTGCTGTCATGATCAGTATAAAATTACTAAACCATGTACGAATATCTCGACAAATATCAAAACCTGTTTTTACAGGTAACATTACATCTAAAATAACTAGATCGGGATTAAGTTGTTGAATCTTTTCTTCTGCCCCTTCTCCACTATTATGCCATTCAACAAGATATCCTTGCCGAATTAGATAAACTTGAATTAAATTAGCTAAGCGCTGATCATCTTCAATGATTAATATACGTTCACTCATTATCTGTTCTCGATTACTGTAGCTTGTACCTAGAGATACCTCATTATACAGATAATTTTTTTCCCGTTACAAAATATATACAAAGAGGCTACAAAGTTTATAGCAACTCTATGAGAGAATTTACGCCAATATCTATAAATAGACTATTTTTTATCAAAATGAATACTTTTTCATCAATAGCGAACCATCTTTTTCATCCATCTTATCCACAAAATCACACGCCAATTGTTTTGTGTGATTTTGATGGTACGATTAGTGTTAAAGATGTCACCGATACTTTACTAAGCCACTTTGGTCAAAATGGTTGTGATGAGCTTGAAGAATTGTGGGTTAACGGTAAAATTGGCTCTCAAGAATGTATGAGTAAACAAATTGCATTAATGGATGCAAGCTTAGATGAACTCAATCAAGTTTTATCACAAATTGAAATAGACATGGATTTTAAAGCTTTTATTCATTATACCGAACAGAACAATATTCCCGTTCATGTGGTCAGCGACGGTTTAGATTATGCCATTGAGTTTATTTTAAAACGTCATGGTATTGAACATTTACCAATTTTTGCTAATAAATTAATGCATAATAACGCACGCAGCTGGCGCCTTGAGTTTCCTTACGCAAACAAGGACTGTATTAAGCAAAGTGGCAATTGCAAATGTAATCATGTAAAAAAACAACAGCACTTTTCGCAAATATTATATGTTGGTGACGGTACATCAGACTATTGCGTATCACATAATGTTGATTTCGTTTTTGCCAAAGACAAGTTAGTTAATTATTGTGAAAAAAATAAAATTGAACATTGTAAGATTACTAGTTTCGCAGATGTAACCTCGGCATTAAAACGGGCACAACATGCCGTTATCCCTGTCATGATGGTAAAATAAAGGAATATTAATGAGTACAATTCAAAATTTATCTTACTTTCTACCAGGTAACAAAAATGGCGTACTTTTGATTCATGGTTTAACTGGTACCCCTAATGAAATGCGCATTTTAGCTAATGGATTAAATAAAGCTGGATTTACTGTTTATGCAATCCAATTAGCTGGGCATTGTGGTACTGAAGAAGATCTGTGTAAAACAACATGGCAAGATTGGTATAAAAGCGTACAAGATGGCGCAGATTATTTAGCACAGCATGTAGATAATGTTTTTGTTGCTGGATTATCAATGGGTGCGCTACTTGCACTAAAACTTGCTGCCGATAGACCTGAACAAATTAAAGGTGTTGGCGTTTTAGCCCCCACATTTTGTTATGATGGTTGGAGTATGCCATTTTGGGCAAAAAAACTTTTCTTCTTATTAGTCTATTTTAAAAAATTGGGTATTTTTCAAAAAAAGGTTTTCATTGAAAAACCACCTTATGGGCTTAAAGATGAACGCATTCGCGCAGTAGTGTCCGAAAGCATGTTAAGTGGCGATGCGGCATCAGCAGGGCTTGCTGGTAACCCGTTTCCTGCACTTGCCGAAATGCAGTTATTGGCAAAAGAGATGCGCAAACAATTACCTAAAGTAATTTCGCCTTGTTTAATTATGCATTCAGGCAATGATGATATCGCCAATATAGAAACTAATGCCAAATTAGTTGAAAAATCAGTATCAGGCTCAACAAAATTAGTGGTCTTAAATGATAGTTATCATTTAATTACTATTGACAGCCAACGCCGTGAAGTAATCAAAGAGTGTGCATCGTTCTTTGATAATATCGCAGAAGGAATAAAAGCATAATGTCACCATTAGTTATTATACTTTGGATTAGTAATATCTGTTTTGATACGCTAGGACAAGTCGCTTTTAAATTTGCAGCCATCGCGCCAAATAATCGCGATGGTTGGTACTACTGGCTAGATTTATCGAAAAATAAGTGGATTTGGGTTGGTGTTATATCTTATATTGCTGAATTTTTATTATGGTTAGCCTTTTTAACCTTAGTCCCTCTTTCTCAAGGCGTATTACTTGCTTCATTTAATATCATTACGATTATGTTAGTTGGTCGAATTATTTTTAAAGAATTACTAACTATTTATCGCTTAATTGGGATGCTATTAATTACAGCTGGTGTCATTTTTGTAGGAATGTCTTAATATGGCTAGATTTTATTTAATTGGATTTTCTGTATTGCTCTTTTTTGACACAATTGCGCAATGTAGTTTTAAATTAACGGCTATCGAAGCTCAACCATTAGAAATGAGTATTCAATGGTTAATCCGAGTATTTACCAATCCTTGGATTTATATTTCAATAGTAGGATATATTCTTACTTTCTTCACTTGGATGACATTATTAAAAAAAGCACCTGTAGGTCCTGCTTTTGCTGCATCACACTTTGAAATTGTGACAGTTATGATTGTTTCAATCTGGTTATTTCACGAACCTATTACATTATTCAAGTTAATAGGTGCAATATTAATTGTTTCAGGTATTCTCTTTTTAGCTTTAGCAGAAAGTAAATTATCTAAACAAAATTTACACAATCATCAACATTAAATTCTGATCACAATAATGGGAAGGTAGGTAAGGCTTTATACCTAAAATACCTGCTTTCCTAAAACTTTTTTGCCAGTTTATACTGCTAATGCCTTTAATAAGGTTAAATTAAGTTGATGTTGCTCTCGTTGCCAATTGATAAGCTTATCTGGCGATATGGTAGGTTGTTTATCGAGCGAACTGAGTAAACGTTTGAACCAATTTGATGGCTGCCATATAGATAGCTCTCCCGTAATATCACTACCAATAATTCTAGGTTTTATTGATGATATAGTATCAAGAATATGATATGTTTGTAGCTTACCTTGATCCCAATTGGTATGAATTACATCTTCGCTCAATGCATCTTTATCAATCGATAAGTAAACGGGTTGTGCACTGTGATACTGTTCTGATAAAAAGCTCGCAATAAGATCATCTGGTGTTGCAAAATGTCGAAAAGCGTGTCCTAAACCAATTTTTTTGGCCCATGCAACATTGACCTCCAAGCTCCAATAAGTCAACTTTTTATGAAAAAGCGCTGACCATCTATTTTCCCAAAAATGAGAAAGCCCAATATCATGAGACGTAATACCAAGTACATGTACATGACTAACAAAAGGCAAACTTGCCACATAACTAACCCATGAACCACAATGAATACCAAACAAATATCGCATATTGTCTGGATGATTATCAAAAATTACGACTTGAATTGGATTCTCGGCAGAGTATTGTTTAGCTAGATTTTCAATCAGTAATAATGAAATATGGTGATAATCACCACTACCCATTAATATCGTGCCATGGTTTTCAGGTAAAGATTGCTGTAACACATCATTAAATTGGTGAAATTTTTTCTTAGTACAACCAAAACGAATCGCATCTTGCCATTGGGTAAAATCAATCGTTTTAGCATGACAAATTTCACCAACACTTCTATCAAAATTGAGAATAATAGGACATGTCATGTTACTTTCTCCTTGTCACTTTCAAAATGACCAATGAATCTACGCAATACGGTTCTTAATAATGGGTTGCGAATATAGACAAGATGTTTAGTAAAGGTGAATTTTGCACCTAACGAAGCTTTTACTTCGGGATCAGTCCAACCTGCAATATAGTGACTAAGACCTTGCTGTAAAGCATATTCAAGATTAACAAACCAACTTACAAAATAGAGATTAAGTTCCCTTGCCTGTGGATAAACCATACCGATATATTTATCAACTAGCATATTATTAACAACAAAACAAATATTGAACCCCACTAACCTATCATTATAGTGATAAGTCACTATATGTGCATTTTGGGTTTTACATTGTAATAGTTGGGTGAAAAATGGTTTGGTCAATAAGTCAAAATGTATTTCACTTTGCTGATAAACATTAAGATACAATTGATAATACTCATCTAGAACAGTATCATTAAAAAAACAATCATCACCACTATGCAAAACATTAATATTTAATTTTTCACGTGATCTTAATTTTCTTCTAAAATTTTTACGTCGGCTATAAGAAAACCGTAAAAAAACCTCGTCCATATTTGCAAAGTCAATCGGAACCCAAGCTAATGCCTGCCCTTCAACTTCTATAAAACCATTTTCTTTTAATGACGAAATAAAATCCATTGAATAATGGTTGTCTTTTTCGTTTAGTAAAGGAGAAGCAACAGGAATATCTTTAACAATAAAAAAAGGATACTGCTTAGCATAAGCTGCTTTAAGGTGTTCAGCCAATTGATTCGCATCAACGTTATCAGTTAATAATGCATATTCCGTAACAGTAGCACCAACAAAACAAGTATGAGGTTGTAAATAACGCCGCCATTTATTATAAAAAGGAAGTTTCTGAACTTTATGCCTGAAATCATCATCTGCAGTAGTAAGAAGATCAAACTTAGCAGAAAAAATAGGCACACCATCTTCGCTCAGCCATGCTGAAAAATCTTGCGGAGGATGAGCTAAAAAATTGTCTATTAATTCATTAGGTTCTAACTGATTAAGGTATTTCATAAGGTAAATCTATGATTGGCTGTAACACATAATCCCGCCAATAGACATTGACGGGATTATGAAGATCAAACAATTAAAGTTCTTTTTTCGCTCGGGTAATTAACTGATCTAGAAGTTCAATACCTTGATCAATTTCCTGACGAGAAATGTGTAATGATGGTGCAAAAGTAATCACATTTTTATAGTAACCACCAATATCAAGCACTAATCCCATTTTGGTACCTTTCCAATCAAGATCACCTGACATACCAATATCAACCATTTTGTCAACTAAGGCTTTATTAGCTGTAAAGCCATCTTCTGTACAAATTTCTGCGCGAAGTGCCAAGCCTAAACCATCAACTTCACCAATTTCTTTATGTTTCTTCTCAAGTGTTTTTAAACCCTCAAGGAAATAAGCACCACTATCCATTACCATTTTTTCGTAATCTGTTTCAGAAGTCATTTTTAATACTTCAAGACCAACAGCTGTACCTAATGGATTTGATGCAAAAGTTGAGTGGGTTGAGCCAACAGGGAATACTTGAGGATTGATTAATTCTTCACGCGCCCATAAACCACCTAGTGGATTAAGACCATTAGTTAATGCTTTAGCAAAAACAACAACATCAGGTTTAACATCAAAGTGTTCAATTGACCAAAGTTTACCTGTACGATAAAAGCCCATTTGGATTTCATCAACCACCAATAAAATACCATACTGATCTAAAACTTTTTTAAGTCCTTTAAAGTAATTACGAGGAGGAACAATATAACCACCTGTTGCCTGTAAAGGTTCAGCATAGAACGCTGCATATTCAGCTTGCCCAACTTTTGGATCCCAAACACCGTGGTATTCAGTTTCAAATAAACGCGCAAATTCTGCGACTAAATGTTCACCATACTCTTCTGCTGTCATGCCTTTTGGACGACGGAAAGGATATGGGAATGGAACAAACATAGCACGATCACCAAAATGACCATAGCGACGACGATAACGATAACTTGATGTAATTGATGAAGCACCTAGAGTTCGGCCATGGTATCCACCTTGGAAAGCGAACATTAATGATTTACCACCAGTAGCATTACGAACAACTTTTAAAGAGTCTTCAATACACTGTGAACCACCTACATTGAAATGTACCCGCCCTTCATAACCAAATCGCTTTTCCATACCTTGAGCAATAGTTTTAGCTAATTCAATTTTAGTTGGGTGTAAATATTGGCTAGCACATTGTGGTAAGGTATCAATTTGCTTTTTAAGAACATTATTTAAACGCTCATTGGCATAACCGAAGTTACATGCAGAATACCACATTTGCAGATCAAGGAAAGCTTTGCCTTCTTTGTCATACATATAACTACCTTCACAACCATCAAAAATTTTTGGTGGTTCTACATAATGCACTGTATCACCGAAAGAACAATATTTTGCCTCATCTGCTAACAAAGTAGCATCATCAGGACGGCTATTAATCATTTCTAAAGTTGGTTTACTCATAAGTTGTCTCACTAATTTATATTCAAACATGATAAAATGTGGCATTATTATTCAGGAAATTTGTTTGTTACAATGTACAATTAATGTATAGATTGTGTGACGACAAAACTAACCATCAATAAGATATAAAATTAGTATAAATAACGACAGGTGATCACCTTTTATATATGGGTATGAAAAATGAAAAAAACATTTTGTACACTATCTATTTTATCAATAATAACTTTAGGAGTTACCCAAATTGCATTAGCTGATTCTACCTTTATCGGGGTTGGTGTGGGGTGGACTAATTCACCTTATAAAAGTTATAGTACTAATTATTACCCTATTCCTCATATTGATTATGATAATGGTCTGTTTTTTATCGATGACCTGTCGGCAGGTATTTATGCTTATAATCAAGACAATCAAAGCGTCTCTATTGGCGCACGTTATTTATCTAACGAATTTAAGCCACATGATTCAGATAACCACCAATTAAGGCTACTTGATAGTCGCCATTCAACATTACTTGCAGAAATCGAGTATTCTATTGATACCAATTGGGGAAGTTTTTCCAGTAGTGTAGGAACTGATGTATTAAATGAAAGTAATAGTATTTTAGTAAATGCTGATTATACTGTTCCTTATATGCAAGGCAATTTGATTGTTGCGCCCACCATCGGTATAAATTGGGCTAATAATAAGCACAATGATTATTATTATGGTGTTTCACATAAAGAAACCTCTCGTTCAGGATTACGATACTTTAATGCTGATGCGTCATTGACACCTTATGCTGAATTAGCTGCACAATATTCATTAACCCCAAATATTGCGACATTTGGTGGTGTTCATATTGACAAATTAACTGGTGATGCGGCAGATAGCCCAATGGTGGACAATAGCACTGTAACCTCGATTTATATGGGTGTTTCTTATAGCTTCTAATAAATATACATTTATACTCAATCACTAAATAATGACAGTTTATTATTCTCTATAAGCTGTTACTTATTTAAACAATAATAACCCTTTATCACAAAAATGCAGGAAATAGAAAAGTATGCTTTGGTTTAAAAATGCCATAATTTACCAACTTAATAGCGACACGTTACTTAATAAAGATGCAATAGAAAAAGCACTAAAATCTCACCCTTTTACTCCATGTGGTAATTTAGACACCACAAAAATGGGCTGGGTTTCGCCTTATCATGATAATAACCAAGATGATTTTATAGTTGATATGCAAGGGCATTTATTATTACGGATGAAAAAAGAAACAAAAATATTACCAGCACCCGTAATAAAACAAGCTTTATTAGAAAAAATCGATAAACAAGAACAAGCACTAAGCAGAAAACTAACTAAAAACGAAAAGGCGACTTTAAAAGATGAAGTTATGATTGATCTAATGCCAAGGGCTTTTAGTAAATATAATCATTATTGGTTATGGTTAGATACGCATAATAAACGCATTATTGTTGACTGTAGTAGCTTTAAACAATCAGAAGATATCTTAGCGATTTTACGTAAAGAGCTTGGCTCACTCGCTTTAACCCCTTTATCGATTGATAAACCACTTGAACAGGTTATGACCTCATGGGCTAAGGAAAACCTAAAATTCCCACCATTTTTATTAGGCGATCAAGCCGAACTAAAAGATCCTCTTGAAGGAAATGGAATTATTAGCTGTAGAAATCAAGAAATCACCAGTGATGAAATGCGTGTCCATTTCGATTCAGGGAAATGGATCACTAAAATTAAAATTATTGATGAAAGAGGCGTTAGCTTTATTGTTAATAGTGACTTAACATTTAAACGAATTAAGTTTGATTCTGCTATTTTGGATGAAAACGAAGATATCGGTTCAGATGAATTTAATAAGCGATTAGAAGCTGACTTTTTTATTATGGCTAATGCATTAGCAAATACTATTAATGACTTTTACATAACAATTAACAAAATTATTTGATAAAATTATCTAAATTTTTTTTATTGTAACTGCAATAACTATAGATTTGCCTATTATCTATGCTATACTTGACATCAGATTATGGGTAACATAATTATATAAAAATAAGTATTGTTCTTTTTACTTTAAATTAATTTTAAACAATAAAAGAAACTAAACATCGTCTATAACAACATATAAGTTGAGGCAATAAAATGAAAAAAACTACTCTAGCTCTAGCAATCGCAGTTGCAAGTTTAACAGCTACTGCAGCTAACGCAGCATACGATGACAACACTATTTATGCAGGTGCTAAATTAGGTTGGTCAGAACTTTATAGATTAGATGCAAATAAAGTTCGTGTATGGGATGACGTTGGCATTAGCACGTCAAACCGTAGCAACGTTGCTGGTGGGGCTTTCCTTGGTTTCCAAGCAAATCCTTACTTAGCTTTCGAATTAGGCTACGACTGGTTAGGATCTGCTAAATATAAAAGATCTTTCAGTTATGCAGGAAGAAGCTATGATGTAGGTCATAGTAAAGTTTCTGCACAAGGTGTTTCTTTAACTGGTAAATTAAGTTATCCTATCATTGACGGACTAGATATCTATGGTCGTGCAGGTGGTATGGTTACTATCGCTAAATGGAAAAATAGCGGCTTAGTTAAAAAATATGAAAAACTTGACAATGGTACAAAAACTGACCTGTCTCCAGTTTATGCATTAGGTCTTGACTATCGTTTCGACGAAGACTTCTCTACTCGTTTAGAATACCAATATGTTCAACATATTCATACTAAAACTGACGCATCTCCAGACGCAGGTACTGTAAGCTTGGGTATTACTTATCGTTTAGGTTCACCAGCTACTCCAGCACCAGTTGAATTAAAAACTGAAGTAAACCGCTATGTATTAAATGAAGATGTACTATTTGCTTATGCGAAAGCTGACTTAAAAGAAGAAGGTCGCCAAGCATTAGACAACTTACTAACAAATCTTGTTAAACTTAACCCAACTGAAAGCGCTATCGTAGTAATTGGTCATACTGACCGTATCGGTTCAGTTAGTTATAACCAAAAACTATCAGAACAACGTGCTAACTCAGTAATGAAATATTTAATTGCTAAAGGTGTTCCTTCTAACCTAATTAGTGCTCGTGGTGTGGGTAAATCTCAACCAGTTACTGGTACAAAATGTAATGCTCTTCGTGGTGCTAGCTTAAAAGTTTGTTTAGCTCCAGATCGTCGTGTTGAAATTGAAGTTAAAGCACTTAACGAGAAAGAAGTTCAAGTAACTAATGAAACAAATTAATTTTTTGTTATTTAGATACTTCATTAAGACCCGGTTATAAGCCGGGTTTTTCTTATTTTTATTGTTAACAACTAAATTAAATATTACCTTAGATCTACAAATTATCCACAAAAAAGATTATAATACTTCACGATATTGTTAGTAAGCAAAGTTAAAGGAGTTGCCGTGCCTACCGCTATTTGGCAAGATTGCCTTTCTCAATTACAAGAAGAAATCCCCACAACAGAATTCAACTTATGGATTCGCCCGTTGCAAGCGGAAATGGTTGATAATAAACTCTATATCTATGCGCCCAATAGATTTGTCCTAGATTGGGTAAGAAATAAATATTTAACTACTATTTCTCAACTATTAAATAAACTAATTAATGACGATTCTCTAAAATTATTTCTTGAGGTTGGTTCAACCGTATCCGCAGATAAAAAAGAACAAAATAACCAAAAGAAAGCAGAGGTTGTTCCTGCATGGAAAACAACAAAAGAAACCAATAATAATCATGTGTATCATTCAGGTATTAACCATAAGCACACTTTTAATAGTTTTGTTGAGGGTAAATCAAACCAACTTGCTGTTGCGGCTGCAAAACAAGTAGCTGAAAATCCAGGAAAAGCTTATAATCCACTATTCTTATATGGTTCCACCGGTTTAGGTAAAACGCATTTATTACATGCAGTTGGCAATCAAATAATGGCAAAAAAAGCCAACGCCAAAGTTGTTTACATGCATTCCGAGCGCTTTGTGCAAGACATGGTCAAAGCACTACAAAATAACGCTATCGAAGAATTTAAAAATTACTACCGTTCTGTTGATGCTTTACTTATCGATGACATTCAGTTTTTTGCAAATAAAGAGCGATCTCAAGAAGAATTTTTCCACACCTTTAACTCTTTATTAGAGGGTAATCAGCAAATTATTTTAACGTCAGATCGCTATCCTAAAGAAATTAATGGCGTTGAAGATCGACTAAAATCACGTTTTGGTTGGGGACTAACCATTGCAATTGAGCCACCTGAACTAGAAACACGGGTTGCAATTTTAATGAAAAAAGCCGAGGAAAATCATATTAAATTACCTGAAGAAGTCGCTTTTTTTATTGCTAAACGATTACGCTCTAATGTTCGTGAATTAGAAGGTGCTCTTAATCGGGTTATCGCTAATGCTAATTTTACTGGTAAGGCCATTACCATTGATTTTGTTAAAGATGCCTTAAAAGATTTACTCGCTTTACAAGAAAAACTTGTCACCATTGAAAATATACAAAAGACAGTTGCCGAATATTATAAAATTAAAGTATCAGATTTACTTTCTAAACGTCGTTCTCGTTCTGTGGCAAGACCACGGCAAGTAGCAATGGCGCTTGCCAAAGAGCTCACAAATAAAAGCCTACCTGAAATCGGTGACGGCTTTGGTGGAAGAGATCACACGACTGTATTACATGCATGTAGAAAGATCGCAGAGTTAAAAGAAGAAAGTAATAACATTAAAGAAGATTACTCCAATTTAATTCGAACATTATCAACTTAAAAAGAATCAATACTATGAAATTTATTATAGATCGTGAAAAACTAATAAAGCCATTACAACTTGTAAGTGCACCATTAAGTAGTCGCCCTACACTACCAATTTTGGGGAATTTATTATTACAAGTGAGTGATAACACGCTATCGATGACAGGAACTGATCTTGAAATAGAGATGATATCTCATCTACCATTAATTGAACCAAGTGAACCTGGCGCAACAACCGTGCCAGCAAGAAAGTTTCTTGATATCTGTCGAAACTTACCTAATGACGCCAAAATTTCGATAAGCGTTGACGATAACCGATTGATGATTCAATCAGGACGTAGTAAATTTTCATTATCAACACTACCAGCTACCGATTTTCCAAATTTAGAAAATTGGCAAAGTGATGTTGAACTTTCAGTTCCACAAAAAACGATTAAACGCCTTATTGATGCAGTACAATTTTCAATGGCGAATCAAGACGTAAGATATTACCTAAATGGCATGTTATTTGAAATTGAAGATGGTTTACTAAAATCAGTTGCAACAGATGGACATCGATTAGCTTTATGCTCACAACCTATTGAACAAGATACTAAAACTAATCATTCTGTCATTTTACCAAGAAAAGGGGTACTAGAGCTTGCAAAACTGGTTAGTGATAACGAAGAATTAATCAATATGCAAATTGGTAATAATAACTTACGGGTTAATCTTGGTGATTTCACTTTCACATCAAAACTCATTGATGGAAGATTCCCTGACTACAAACGAGTATTGCCACGCAACCCAGATAAACCACTTGAAGTATCTTGCGAAGAACTCAGAAACGCCCTATCAAGAGTTGCGATCTTATCTAATGAAAAATTCCGTGGTATTCGACTTTATGTCCATAACAATCAAATAAAGATTACAGCAAACAACCCAGAACAAGAAGAAGCAGAAGAAGTTATTGACGTAAAATATGAATCCGCAGAGCTTGAAATTGGCTTCAATGTAACCTATCTACTTGATATATTAAATACATTGAAATGTGATAGCGTACAGCTATTATTAACCGATGCAACATCAAGTGTACAAATAGAAGATATCAATAATCAGACAGCAACTTATGTTGTTATGCCAATGCGCTTATAATCCAATCTTACTTAATATTCCGGCTTCGTCCGGAATAATTTAAAGCATATGACTCTTTCAAAAATTAAAGTTCATCATTTTCGTAATATTAGTTATGCACAATTATCTTTATCGCCACATTTCAACTTCATTGTTGGCGATAACGGGAGTGGAAAAACGAGCTTACTTGAAGCTATTTATATGCTTGGTCATGGTCGTGCATTTAGACACACTCAATCTAATCGAATTATTCAACACGAACAGCCAGAACTAATATTATTCAGCGAACTAAACACAGCCAATCAACAAAATCACTCAATTGGGCTTGCTAAATCGCGTAATAATGATAATAAAATCAGAATAGATGGAGATGAAGGTTATCGATTAACCGATTTAGCCAAATTATTACCCATTCAACTAATCACACCTGAAGGATTTGATTTATTGACTGGAGGACCTAAATATCGCCGAGCATTTATTGATTGGGGATGTTTTCATCACCACCCTGAATTTGTTCATTTATGGAATAATTTAAAGCGTTTATTTAAACAACGCAATGCATTATTAAAGCAATCCCATAGTTATAATCAATTATTACCTTGGGACAAAGAACTTGCGCCCATCGCTGAAAAAATTAGCCACATTAGAGAAAACTACTCACAACATATTTTTCCTGAAATTATACAAACTTGCCATGATTTCTTACCCGAATACCAACTTAATTGCCAATATTACCAAGGTTGGGAGCATGGTACTGATTATGCTGAAATATTACGCAAACAATATGAACGAGACAAACTCCTTAACTACACATCAGCCGGACCACATAAAGCAGATATTCGATTACGTGTTGATAACATTCCAGTTGAAGATCTGTTATCACGTGGTCAATTAAAATTATTAATGTGCGCATTACGTTTATCTCAAGGTGAATATTACTCTAAGCAAAATACCCAAGCTTGTATCTACCTACTTGATGATTTTGCATCTGAATTAGATAACAATAAACGCGAATTGTTAGCCAAACGTTTAAAACAAGCTAATTCACAAGTATTTATTACTGCAGTTAACCAATCGCAAATTACCCATATGATCGATGAAAATGATAAGATTTTTCACATAAAATCTGGTATAATTTCGTAAATATACAGAACGATATAAACAATCAAAAAAGTCGAGAAATCCATGTCCAATTCTTATGATTCTTCTAGCATTAAAGTACTCAAAGGGCTTGATGCTGTCCGTAAACGTCCAGGTATGTATATTGGTGATACTGATGATGGTACAGGACTTCACCATATGGTTTTTGAAGTTGTTGATAATGCCATAGATGAAGCATTAGCTGGATATTGTCACCATATTGAAGTAACAATCCACCCTGATAATTCTGTTTCTGTACGTGACGATGGTCGCGGTATTCCAACAGGTATTCATGAAGAAGAAGGTATTTCAGCAGCAGAAGTTATCATGACCGTATTGCATGCTGGCGGTAAATTTGATGATAATTCTTACAAAGTATCTGGAGGTTTGCATGGTGTAGGTGTTTCAGTTGTTAACGCCTTATCAGATAAATTAGAATTAGTTATTTATCGTGATGGAAAAATCCACCAACAAGTTTATAACTTAGGTGTCCCGCAAGCTCCCCTAAAAGTAATTGGCGAAACATCTGAATCTGGCACCTATGTACGCTTCTGGCCAAGCCCAGAAACATTTACCAATATTGAGTTTGTCTACGAAATATTAGCAAAACGACTACGAGAATTATCATTCTTAAACTCAGGCGTATCAATAAGATTACTTGATGAGCGCACAGGCAAAAATGAACATTACCACTACGAAGGTGGCATTCAAGCGTTTGTTGAATACTTAAACAAAAATAAAAATCCTATTCATCCTAAAATATTTTACTTCAGCACAGAAAAAGACGGTATTGGTGTTGAAGTAGCACTACAATGGAACGATGGTTACCAAGAAAA
This sequence comes from Gilliamella sp. BG2, assembly GCF_046635645.1. Taxonomy (NCBI): domain Bacteria; kingdom Pseudomonadati; phylum Pseudomonadota; class Gammaproteobacteria; order Orbales; family Orbaceae; genus Gilliamella; species Gilliamella sp. BG2. Next base: position 3,450 of record NZ_JBIDFF010000026.1, on the reverse strand, counting down.
CATCTATTGCTTTACTAACAACATTCCACAACGAGATGGCGGTACTCACTTGGCGGGTTTCCGTGGAGCAATGACGCGCACATTAAACAACTATATGGAAGCTGAAGGATACAGCAAAAAAGCCAAAATCAGCGCCACGGGTGATGATGCTCGTGAGGGTTTAATTGCGGTAGTATCAGTTAAAGTACCTGACCCAAAATTCTCATCACAAACCAAAGACAAATTGGTATCATCAGAAGTAAAATCCGCCGTTGAATCCGTAATGGGCGAAAAGTTAACAGAATATCTACTTGAAAACCCAAGTGATGCCAAAATTGTTGTCGGAAAAATCATCGATGCTGCAAGAGCACGAGAAGCCGCCCGTAAAGCGCGCGAAATGACACGTCGAAAAGGCGCCTTAGACTTAGGCGGATTACCAGGTAAACTTGCTGATTGCCAAGAAAAAGACCCAGCTTTATCTGAATTATACTTAGTGGAAGGGGACTCTGCGGGGGGGTCAGCAAAACAGGGACGCAACCGCAAAAATCAAGCAATCTTACCGCTTAAAGGTAAAATTTTAAATGTTGAAAAAGCCCGTTTTGACAAAATGCTCTCATCTCAAGAAGTCGGAACACTAATTACCGCATTAGGTTGTGGAATTGGCCGTGATGAATATAACCCAGACAAAATGCGTTACCACAGTATTATTATCATGACCGATGCCGACGTTGATGGCTCGCATATTCGAACATTATTATTAACATTCTTCTACCGACAAATGCCAGAAATCATTGAGCGAGGTTATGTTTATATTGCACAGCCACCTTTATACAAAGTCAAAAAAGGCAAACAAGAACAATATATCAAAGATGATGAGGCAATGACGCAATTTCAAATTGCCTTAGCGCTTGAAGATGCATCGTTACATGTCAATGACCATGCACCTGCACTTGCAGGCGAAGCATTAGAAAAACTAATTGCTGAATATCAAAAAGTCGAAAAACTTATTACAAAAATGGAACGTCGCTATCCAAAAGCGTTGTTATCGGAATTGGTTTATCATGATGTATTAAACGAAAGTATTTTACAAAACCAACAACAAGCCGAAAATTGGGCAAAAACCCTTGTTGAAAAACTATCAAATAAAGAACAACATGGTAGCAGCTACCTTTATTCAGCTGAATATAATGAAAAAGCACAACTATATGTGCCAATCATTAAAGTAAAAACTCATGGTGTAGATACTAATTATCCATTAGATCAAGTATTCATCCATAGTAATGAATACCGTAATATCTGCCACCTTGGTGCACAATTAAAAGATCTACTTGAAGACAGCGCCTTTATTCAACGTGGAGAACGCAAACAACCCGTAGAATCTTTTGATGAAGCTGTTGATTGGTTAATTAAAGAATCACGTCGTGGATTAACTATTCAGCGTTATAAAGGACTAGGTGAAATGAACCCAGAACAGTTATGGGAAACCACAATGGATCCAACTAGCCGCCGCATGTTGCAAGTCACCATAAAAGATGCAATTGAAGCGGATCAATTATTTACCACATTAATGGGTGATGAAGTTGAGCCACGCCGACTATTTATTGAAGAAAATGCCCTTAAAGCGGCGAATTTAGATTTTTAAATATTGTCGTGATAAAAAGTAAAAAAATCAGACATAATGTCTGGTTTCAGATTGATGACAATGAACTCGCTTTTTGGCGAGCTCTTTGATCTAATAGAGAGGAGTCCATTATAGGAGGAATTCTTCTATGCTAAAAAAAACAACTCCAGCGACTCTGTGATTGCGGTTATTTTTAAATGCTTGCTTGATACGTTAAATAGAGAATGGGTATATTCTCTTTTATTGTTGGAATAAAACTAATTAGCTGTGTCAGAAAACTTAACTACTACATTAGGGAGGGACAAATTCCCCCAAAATCATACTGTTATTTATTTCATCAAATGGCTAAAAAGTTTGCTAACTTCTTCGTAATCATCTTATTTCACAAATTAAAGCGCCCCAACAATACGATGCGGTATATACGGCTCTTCTAAATAAGCAATATCATCTTCCGATAACGAAACCTTAATAGCTCCAACTGCATCATCAAGATATTTAGTTTTAGTCGCTCCAATAATTGGTGCTGTCACTCCTTTAGCAAATTGCCACGCTAGTGCTATTTGTGTCATGGTTACCCCATATTTTTCGGCAAGTTCATTAACCTTTTGTACAATGCTGGTATCGGCTTTTTGCGTGCTGTCATATTTAGACTTGGCGACTTGGTCGGCTTGGCTGCGTAAGGTGTCGGCTTGCCACTCTAAACGAGCAAGTCTGCCTGCGGCTAAAGGGCTATAGGGTGTTAAAGAGACATTAAATTGTTGGCAGATAGGAATAAGCTCACGTTCGTCTTCACGATATAGTAAATTGTAGTGATTTTGCATAGAAATAAAAGGCGTCCAACCGTTTTGCTTTGCCACAAGTTGCATGTTATAAAATTGGTATCAATACATAGCAGAAGCTCCTAAAGCTCTGACTTTTCCTGCCTTGACAAGATTGTGTAAAGCTTGCATTGTTTCTTCCATTGGTGTTGTATCGTCAAAGCGATGAATGATGTATAAATCAACATAGTCAGTGCCAAGTCGTTTAAGCGATCCGTCTATTTCCCTTTCAATGGCGGCTTTTGATAGGTGTCCTTCGTTAAAATAGACTTTTGTTGCCAATATGACTTTGTCGCGAGCGATATTTTTTTTGATTGCCCGTCCTAAATATTCTTCGCTTGTACCGGCAGAATAAGTGTTGGCAGTGTCAATAAAATTAATTCCTAAATCTAGTGCATGTTTAATAATTGTTTCGCTTTGATCGGGATTAAGTGTCCATGCATGCATTTTACTGGCAGGATCACCAAAACTCATACATCCTAAACAAAGACGAGACACTTTAATCTCAGAGTTGCCAAGTTGTAAATATTCCATAAAATCCTCCCTTGTAAAAATTAATTTGAATAAACTTTATCCTTCTAACAATAAGCGAATAATATATTTTCGATAAATTATTCTAACCCTTATATTTATTGAAATAAATAAGTTTCTAATTGATAGTATCATGAATTAAATTCACTAATAACAACCTTATGTATAACTGTTAATAGTAAAAGTATTAATAGACATTTAGAATAATTGGCTAAAGGCTTTCTTTTAACGGAAATATGTTCGAGGCTTGACGTTTTATAATGCTGTAGAAAATATAAGGTTACTACGGTTAATTAACTTTAAGTATATATGTAATTTTGGATTAAAAAATAAAAAAGGCACACCTAAATGCACCTTTTTTACTGATTATAAAGAGCATCAATAGTTGCTCTTTATTACGGTAAGTTTGATTACTTAATAACTTTAGCAACAACACCCGCACCAACAGTACGACCACCTTCACGAATCGCAAAACGTAAGCCGTCTGCCATTGCGATTGGG
>NZ_JBIDFF010000025.1:0-26805 GCF_046635645.1 Gilliamella sp. BG2 | reverse complement strand
TTATGCTTTATCGATGAAAATTTTTAACTTATTAAATTTAAAATAATTTTATGCTGAAACGGTATAGAATCCTGAATATTTTTAACAAGTATTTAGTAATTCTTAATAAAGAAGATAGCTCTTTTATTTATAACTAGTTAACAAATATAAGAAATTTAAAAATAAGTTAATAAAATAAAAAAACTTTATAATTATGTAAGTGTAAATAACTAGATGTTTTCCTACAGATTATTTTTGAAGAGGGGTAGGTTGTTCTGTAAGCTGATACTTACAGAACAATGATAATTGAAACTAGCTAAATAATTTATGGCATTGTAGGCAGATCCAATCCCAGATTCCACCAAAAAATCCTGTTTCTTCAACATTTTGCAAAGCAACAAGTGGCTGTTCACTAATTACTTTACCATCTAATAGGAACTGCATTTTACCTACGGCTGTACCTTTGGTTATTGGAGCATAAATATAATCATCAATTTTATATTCAACTTGCACATCTGCCGCACGACCTTTTGGTACTGTGATATAAGCGCCATTAGTTGCACCTAATTGAATTTTATTTTTATCACCATACCAAATAGTTTCTGTTGCTAATGGCGTATCAGCTTTTACAGGATTTGCAGTTTCAAAAAAGCGGAATCCCCATACTAATAGTTTTTTACTTTCTTCTTCACGCCCTTTAAAGGTTCGTCCACCTAGTACCGCTGAAATTAAACGGGTATTGCCATCAACCGCTGAAGCAACTAAGTTATAGCCAGCAGCATTGGTATGTCCTGTTTTAATTCCATCAACGTTTAATGTGGTATCCCAAAGTAGTCCATTTCGATTAAGTTGTGGTTTTGATAGGGTATAGGTAAATTCTTTTTGTTTATAAATAGAATATTCTTCTGGTAAATCACGAATCAATGCTTGCCCTAAAAAAGCCATGTCTTTAGCTGTTGTGTATTGCCCTGGCGCATCGAGCCCATGAACGGTTTCAAAATGGGTATGGTTTAGTCCAATTTTTTTTGCATAATCATTCATTAGGTTAACAAATGCACCTTGGCTTCCTGCAACATGTTCAGCCATTGCAATACAAGCATCGTTACCAGATTGAATGATAATACCTTTATTAAGATCAGATACTGATACTGTTTTACCCACTTCTAAAAACATCAATGATGACCCTTTTAAAACAGGGTTGCCCGTTGCCCATGCATCTTTACTTACTACAACCATATCATCATTTTTTATGCGTCCTGAGCGTAGTGCTTGACCAACCACATAACTGGTCATCATTTTGGTTAGGCTAGCTGGGTCACGCTGTTGTTCAGCATTATATTGTGCCAAAATTTCGCCTGATTTTGCATCGATTAAAATATAAGATTCAGCATCTAGTTGTGGAATAGCTGGGATAGGAAAAGCCATTTCAGCCGATGCTGATGAACAAATTGCAAGCGCAAACAAAGCAAAAGATAATTTAAATTTCTTTTTCATTTATTTCAATTCCGTTAAATATTTTTAGACAACATATATCGATGTGTGTGAATAGACATCATAATGCCAAAACTTGCCATTAATACGACTAAAGATGAGCCACCATAACTTATTAGAGGTAATGGTACACCAACTACTGGTAAGATTCCACTGACCATACCAATATTAATAAATGCATAAATAAAAAATACTAAAATTAGTCCACCCGATAAAATTCGTCCAAATGTTGTTTGTGCTTGAGCTGCAATAATAAGTCCACGCACAATTAAGCATAAAAATAGAATTAACAAAATAATCGAACCAATAAAACCAAACTCTTCAGCTATAACTGAAAAGATAAAATCGGTGTGTCGCTCTGGTAAAAATTCAAGTTGCGATTGCGTACCTTCAAGCCAGCCTTTGCCCCATATACCACCCGATCCAATTGCTGTTTTAGATTGAATAATATGATAACCAGCCCCATTTGGATCAAGCTCAGGATTTATTAGCATCAATACGCGTTTTTGTTGATAATCATGCATTAAAAAAAACCACATAATTGGTAAAAATATAGCAATTAAAATTAATGCAATAAGAATATAGCGCCAATTAATGCCTGCTAAAAAAATAATAAAAATTCCTGACATAATAATCAATATTGCTGTGCCTAGATCTGGTTGCATAGCAACAAGTAATGTAGGCACTCCAATTATACCAAGTGTTTGTAATGTGGTTTTTAATGGTGGTGGGCATCCATCACGATGAATGAACTTTGCAACCATTAATGGTACGGCTATTTTGGCTATTTCAGAAGGTTGAAATCGCAAAATACCTAAATCTAACCAGCGCTGTGCGCCTTTACTGGTATATCCAAAAATATCTACTAATAATAGGATGATAATGCAAACAACATACAGATATGGTGACCATTTTTCATAGGTTCTGGGCGAAAATTGTGCCAGCGTAATCATTACAGTATAGCCAAGTAATATTTGTATTACTCGCTTTTGCATCATATCAATATTTTGCCCACTAGCACTCCAAAGTATATAAAGACTATAACCTAGTAATAAAGTAATAAATAAAAAAAATAAGGGATCAATATGTATTTTTTGCCAAAAAGATTTTTTACTATTATTCATTATTAATCTTCAGCTCCTGTATTTGGTGATGGGTCATCTAGCTCTGTTGAGTTATTTCCAAGAAGATAAAAATCTAATATTTTACGAGCTACTGCACCGCCGTTTGAGCTTCCGCCACCGCCATTTTCTAAAACAATGGCTAAGGCAATTTTTGGATTATCGTAAGGAGCATAAGCAATAAATAACGCGTGATCGCGTAAATGTTCAGGGATCTTATGAGCGTTATAAACTTCATCTTGTTTTAAGCCATAAACTTGTGCGGTACCTGATTTGCCAGCCGCTTGATATTTTGCATCTGCATAAATTTTACGTGCCGTTCCTCGTGATCCAAACATGACACGATGCATACCTTCTTTAGCTAAATCCCAATAAATTGATTTAACATTAACTAAACTATTATCTTCTATGTATTTTTCAGGATTAATTGTTGGTTGATGTTCATCTGAATTTAAAATATCGCTCTTTTTATATAATAAAAAATGCGGAGTATAAGTTTTACCATTATTAATTAACGTGGTTAATGCTTTTGCCATTTGGATAGGTGTTGCTGTCCAATAACCTTGACCGATACCAACTGGTATAGTATCGCCTTGCAACCAAGATTTTTTATGGCGTTTGATTTTCCATTCACGACTAGGCATAACTGCTCGTGTTTCTTCGTTTGGTGAAATATCTATACCTGTTCGTTCACCATAACCAAATTTAGTCATCCACAGATTTAGGCGGTCAATGCCCATATCATAAGCAACTTGATAAAAGTAGGTATCAACTGATTCTTCAATCGCCCTTAATACATCAACTCGACCGTGTCCCCATTTTAACCAATCACGATAACGCCGTTCAGTACCAGGTAATTGCCACCAACCAGGATCATTAACCACACTTTTTGGTGTGATCACTCCTTCACTTAAGGCCGCAATGGAAATAAAAGGCTTAACTGTTGAAGCTGGTGGATAAGCACCTAATAAAGCTCGATTAAAAAGTGGCTTACTAGGATCTTTGAGTAATTCGCTATATTTAGTACTTGATATACCACCAACAAAAGCGTTGGAATCATAACTTGGACTAGAAACCAAGGATAAAATTTCACCATTATTAGGGTCAATAGCTACCACTGCCGCTTTACGTCCAGCCAGTAATTGCTCTATATAAAGCTGTAATTTTAGGTTAATAGATAAATAGATATCCTCACCTGCTTGTGGTGGATGTTGATTTAGCTGGCGTACAATTCTACCTCGGCTGTTAACTTCAACCTTTTCATAACCAGGGGTTCCGTGTAATACGTCTTCGTAGTACTTTTCTATTCCCATTTTACCAATATTAAAAGTTGCCACATAATCACTTGCTTTATTTTCATCTTCTAATCGCTGTTTATCTTGGCTATTAATTTTAGAGATATAGCCAAGAATATGGGTCAGTGATGATCCATAAGGATAATAACGATGCTGTATACCTACAATAGAAACAAACGGAAAACGATGTTGATCTACAACAAAACGAGCTATTTGTTTTTCGGTTAAATTATCTTTTAGCGGTACTGGACGATGAGCTCTATAATTGCGTCGTTCTTTTTGAAATGTTTCAATATCTTCATCTGTCAAATCAACAATCTTTTTTAATTGCTCAAATTGTTCATTGAGGTTTTTAGTTTTATCAGGAATAATATTTAATTGATATGTAATATTATTAATCGCTAATGGCGTACCATTACGATCATAAATCATGCCACGATTAGGTGGAATAGGAATAATTTCAATACGATTATCATTAGATTTAGTAGTGTAATAGCTATAATTCAAAATCTGTAAACCAGCTAAGTTTGCAATCAATATGATAATTAAAATAATAATGACAATAAAAGAAAACAGTGCTCGGCGTAAAAACAAATTTGCTTCCGCGGAATGATCTCGAATCTTAGTTTTCTTTTTTTTACTTGAGATAGAGATAATAGTACTCCTCTAAATACTTCTTTCTGTATGCTGCAACTTATGTTGCATATGTTGCTGTTCTTCCCATTTTTCGTAAGCATTAACAATTCTAGCAACTACTGGGTGGCGCACGACATCTTCACTATTAAAAAAATTAAAACTAATTTCATCAACTTGGCTTAATACTTCTATTGCATGACGTAACCCAGATTTTTGATTACGTGGTAAATCGATTTGAGTAATATCACCTGTTATTACCGCTTTCGAATTAAAGCCAATTCGAGTTAAAAACATTTTCATTTGTTCAATCGTTGTATTTTGGCTTTCATCAAGAATAATAAATGCATCATTTAATGTGCGTCCACGCATATAAGCGAGTGGCGCCACTTCAATCACACTTTTTTCAATTAGTTTTTCGACTTTTTCAAAACCTAACATTTCAAATAAAGCATCATAAAGTGGACGTAAGTAAGGATCCACTTTTTGGCTTAAATCACCTGGTAAAAAGCCAAGTTTTTCACCAGCTTCGACTGCTGGTCGAGTTAGTACAATACGACGAATTTGTTGTTTTTCGAGCGCATCAACGGCAGCTGCTACCGCTAAATAAGTTTTACCTGTTCCAGCAGGCCCTATACCAAAAGAAATGTCGTAATCCAAAACATGAGCTATGTATTGTGCTTGATTCGCTGTTCGGGGTTTGATTATACCTCGCTTAGTTTTTATCATCACTAGCTTTCCGCCTTGATGATCAACATAACTAGGTAAGTGTTCACTCACTTTTTCAAGCGCACCTGTCTCTTTGATAGCTAAATGAATTTGTTCTGGTTCAATATCAATTATTTTGTCTTTGATTTTGGTTTGTTTATAAAGAGATTGTAAAATATCAATAGTCGCTCGAACACAAATATCATCACCAGTTATTGAAAATAAATTACCTCGATGATTAATTTCAATACCAAGCCGACGTTCTAACTGTTTTATATTGTCATTATAAGGACCACAAAGACTATTAAGCCGCTGATTATCAGCGGGCTCAAGTATGGTTTCTTGTGTTGTAATATTCAAAAATAAAACCTCTATTCAATTAATTTTAATTGCTCAGACGCTGTTCACATAAAGAACATTTTTCAACGCCTTTTATAAAATCCATTTTACATTGATGACAAGAAACTATATTTCCGTTAACAACATTATTTACTGCACTTGTTGATTGATTTTCATCAAATCCTTGTGATTTCAATTTATTAACCAACATTGAAATAGGTGTTCCACTTTTTAACTCTTGTTCAACATATGAAGTTATTTGTTCTTCAAATGTTGGCGGTACATAGTCGAGCACATTTTCGTTATAATCGTTATTGCATTGATTACATTTTATATAACGACCTAAGGTAGAGTAACTAAAAATAGGAATAAAAAATAATGTAAAATATTTTGCTACTTTTATTTGTGTGTATTTCTGTTGTTTTTCGTCAGTAGTAATATTTTGTTGTGAGCAACAATTAGGACAATTAAATTGTCCACCACGTTCGTTGACTTCTCTTCCACGAGTACCAAAAATAATAAACATTTTTTCTTTCCTATTTTCTTATTTAATAACTTTTTAATTTCTATTTAAAATAAATAACTAAATATTTTACGTTTTGTTTTTATGGTTGATAAATACCAACACCTAAATCATTTTCCTTTCGGGTTCGAGATATAACTGACATTGGTGATTCACTTACGCGTAGATCCATTTCATCTTCAGTTCTAACTACTTTTCCACGCAATGAATTTGGATAAACATCAGTAATTTCAACGTCAACAAATTTACCAATCATTTCAGGGCGACCTTCAAAGTTAACAATTCTATTATTTTCAGTTCGGCCTGTTAATTCCATAAGATCTTTTTTGGATGGACCTTCAACCAAAATACGTTGCACGGTATTTAACATACGACGGCTAAATTGCATAGCTTGTTGGTTAATTCGCTCTTGAAGAATGTATAGTCTTTGTTTTTTTTCTTCTTCCGAAACATTATCTTCCATTTCAGCAGCTGGCGTACCTGGACGTGCTGAATAGACAAAACTGTAACTTAAATCAAAATTAACATCGGCAATTAACTTCATGGTTTGTTCAAAGTCTTCTTGTGTTTCACCTGGGAAACCAACAATAAAATCGGAGCTAATTTGAATATCTGGTCGTACTTTGCGTAGTTTTCGAATAATTGATTTATATTCAAGTGCAGTATGCGTACGTTTCATTAAGTTTAATACACGATCTGATCCACTTTGTACTGGTAAATGTAAAAAATTTACTAGTTCTGGTGTGTCACGATAAACATCAATAATATCATCTGTAAATTCGATTGGATGGCTAGTTGTAAAACGAATACGATCTATACCATCAATGGCTGCAACTAAGCGTAGTAATTCAGCAAAGGAACAAATATCACCATCGAATGTCGGTCCACGATATGCATTTACATTTTGACCTAATAGATTGACTTCACGTACACCTTGCTCAGCAAGCTGAGCTATTTCATAAATAACATCATCACAAGGTCGACTAACTTCTTCACCTCGAGTGTAAGGAACTACGCAATAAGTACAATATTTATTACATCCTTCCATAATTGAAACAAATGCGGTTGGGCCTTCACTACGAGGCTCTGGTAGGCGATCAAATTTTTCTATTTCAGGAAAACTTACATCAACCACATGATTACCTTTACCACTTCTAACTTGCTCAATCATTTCTGGTAATCGGTGAAAGGTCTGAGGTCCAAAAATAATATCCACAAATGGTGCTCGTTTGCGAATGTGGGCGCCTTCTTGTGAAGCAACACATCCCCCTACACCAATAATGATATTTGGGTTATTTTTTTTAAGGTTCTTCCAACGTCCTAATTGATGAAAGACTTTTTCTTGGGCTTTTTCTCGAATAGAGCAGGTATTGAGTAATAAAATATCTGCTTCTTCGGCATTTTCAGTTAAAGTTAAACCGTGGGTAGATTCAAGGAGATCTGCCATTTTTGTTGAGTCATACTCATTCATTTGACAGCCCCAAGTTTTGATATGTAGTTTTTTGCTCATCAATAACTCAGCTATAATTTAATTGTTAAAATGAAAACGGGTTTAAATCCGCGATTTTAGCGTGCTATATTGTAATCTTTTGTTATTATAGGGTCTATAACAAAATAAAAATGACAACTTAAAGCAAGGTTGTTTTTATTATTTAATTTGATAATCTTTTTTATTATAAAAATTGATTGATAATTTAGAACAGACTATTTACAAAAATAACAGTCGATTATGATAATCATTCTTTTTAATATCCCTTTAGTTTATGCTATTATCTGCAGCTAATTTTGATAATAAATAAAGTTTTTAAGGTATGAAAAAAACATTTAGCCCAACAAAGCGCCTATTAATAAAAGGTATTATTGCTACATGTTTGTTATCCGTCACTCGTGTAGGCTTTGCCGCAGCAATGGCGCAAGTTATTGCTGTGCGTGTTTGGCCTTCATCAACTTATACAAGAATTACTTTAGAATCAAATATTAGCTTAAAATATAAGCACTTTTTATTAAGTAATCCTAATAGGATCGCTATTGATATTAACAATGTTAATCTAAATCCAATTTTAAAAAATATCTCATCAAAAGTATTAAAACACGACCCTTATATTAAATCTATACGCGTTGTTCAACGAGATCCAAAGACAGTAAGAATTTTGATCGAATTAAAACAAGGTGTTCAACCGAATACTTTTACCTTATCGCCGATAGCAAAATTCAAACATCGTTTAGTTATGGATCTTTATCCATCTAAACCAGCTTCAAGCACTGATGATGACCCTTTACTTGCGCTTTTAGAAGAATATAAAAAAGGTGATCTCAATAAAAAGCAATCTGGTATAAAAACACCAACCAATAAGAGTAAAAATGCTCCCGTTATTGTTGTGATTGATCCTGGACACGGTGGAGAAGATCCTGGCGCTATTGGTTACAATAAAACACGTGAAAAAGATATTGTTTTGCAAATTGCACGTCGTACTTATAATTTACTTAAGAAAGAACCGAATATAAAAGTCTACATGACCCGTAATGAAGATGTTTTTATCCCATTAAAAGTACGAGTTGCTAAAGCTCGTTCACTCCATGCAGATCTATTTATTTCTATTCATGCAGATGCTTTTGCTAATCGTTCTGTCGGTGGTTCATCGGTTTTTGCATTATCAACAGGTGGAGCAAGTAGTTCTGCAGCCAGTTATTTGGCCCAAACTCAAAATGAAGCAGATCAAATAGGCGGTGTTAGCCGTAGTGGTGATAAATATTTAGATAATACCATTTTAGATTTGGTTCAAAAAACAACATTAAATAATGGTGTATTACTTGGTAATGCTATTTTAAATCGAATGAAAAGAGTCAATAAGTTACATAAACCATCACTTGAAAAAGCAGGTTTTGCGGTGTTAAAAGCACCCGATATTCCATCTGTTTTAGTCGAAACAGCCTTTATTAGTAATATTACTGAAGAAAAAAAATTAAAGACTGTTTCATTCCAAAATCAAGTATCTAAATCAATTGTTGATGGTATTAAAGATTATCTGAAAAAACGCAAAAATTAAATTTATAAAAAGTTTCAGAACAGCTTGTATTTAATTACAAAAACTATTGTATAATAATTAAACACCTTTCAGCATCTAATTCTGGTATAGTCAATTTTATATTTTGTTTAAGTGTAAAACCATCAGCAATAGGATCTATATCGCTTCCTTTTAAAGCATAAAAAAATCCTTGTTCATTAGGAAGATGTTTACACCAATTAAGCATGTCTTGCAATGAAGCAAATGCTCGGCTAATAACTCCATCAAACTTTTTATCATTATACTCTTCTATTCGGCTTTGTATTGGGTTTATATTAGTTAGCTTTAATTCAAACTGTACTTGCTTTAAAAAGCGAATACGCTTACCTAAACTATCAACCAAATCAAATTGTTTATCGGGGTTAATAATCGCTAATGGAACACCTGGTAAACCAGGACCAGTTCCAACATCAATAAAAGTTTTGCCAGTTAAATAGGGCGATACAACTAAACTATCCATGATATGTTTGATTAACATTTCATTAGGATCTCGTACAGCTGTTAAGTTGTAAGTCTTATTCCATTTGTTGAGCATTTCAACATAATGGATCAATTGATCTATTTGTGATTCTGAGATCAAAAGATCCGTTTGATCTATTAGATTAATGAGTTTCTTTTTTAACATAATTTTTCTTTTTTAAATAAACTAGCAACATTGAAATCGCAGCAGGAGTAATTCCTGATATACGCGAAGCTTGTCCTATTGAAACAGGTTTATGTTGTTTTAATTTAGCCACAACTTCGTTCGATAAACCCGATATTTCAGCATAATCAATATGCTCAGGAATAAGCGTTTCTTCATTGCGTTTTTGACGTTCAATTTCTTCTATTTGCAGTTTTATATATCCATCATATTTAACTTGAATTTCAACCTGTTCCGCAGCCTGTGCGTCAGACAATCCAGGCGCAAATAATGAAAGCGATTTCAATGTGTTATAACTCATTTCAGGTCGCTTAAGTAACTCTTCTCCATTCGCTTCTTTAGTCAAATTAGTACTTAACACGGCATTTACTTCGTCAATACTTTCAATATGAGGATGTACCCATATATCACGTAATCTTGCTCTTTCTTGTTCAATAGCTTCAAATTTTTCGTTAAAACGTTGCCAGCGATAATCATCAACCATACCTAGCTTGCGACCAAGCTCGGTTAAGCGAATATCAGCATTGTCTTCACGTAACATTAAACGATATTCAGCACGCGAGGTAAACATGCGATAAGGTTCGTTAGTACCAAGAGTACAAAGATCATCAACTAATACCCCTAAATAGGCTTGATCACGGCTTGGATACCATTGATCTTGATCATATGCAAAACGTGCTGCATTTAAACCAGCAAGCATTCCTTGAGCTGCGGCTTCTTCATAGCCAGTTGTTCCGTTGATCTGTCCTGCTAAAAAGAGCCCTTTGATAACTTTACTTTCAAGTGTTGGCTTAAGATCCCTTGGATCAAAATAATCATATTCGATCGCATAACCTGGTCTGACAATATTAGCATTTTCTAATCCTTTCATACTGCGTACAAATGCTAATTGTGTATCAAATGGTAAACTTGTTGAGATCCCGTTTGGATATATTTCGTTGCTATCTAATCCTTCAGGCTCTAAATAGATCTGATGAGAATTACGATCCGCAAAACGCATAATTTTGTCTTCAATAGATGGGCAGTATCTTGGGCCAACTCCTTCTATAACACCTGTATACATGGGACTACGATCTAAACTATTTCGGATTATCTCGTGCGTTGTTTCGTTAGTGCTTGTTATATAGCAAGGAATTTGTTTAGGATGTTCGTTTGCATTACCTAAAAATGAGAATACAGGAACAGGATCATCACCATATTGTGTACTTAATTTTGAAAAATCAATTGTTCTAGCATCAATTCGTGGTGGTGTACCAGTTTTTAATCGTCCCATTCTAAATGGATATTGATGAAGTGATTTTGATAAGCCGATCGAAGCAGGATCGCCTGTACGTCCACCACTGTAATTATTAAGTCCTATATGGATCTTTCCGTCTAAAAAGGTGCCTGTTGTTAATACGACTGTTTTAGCTTTAAAGCATACTCCCATTTGGGTTTTTACACCTACGATCTGATCGTTTTCGATGATCACATCTTCAACAGATTGTTGAAAAAGCATTAAATTTTCTTGATTTTCAAGTGTAGTTCGGATCACTTTGCAATATAGTGATCGATCTGCTTGTGCTCTTGTAGCCCTAACTGCAGGTCCTTTACTGCTATTTAAGATCCTAAATTGGATCCCAGCATGATCGATAGCGTGTGCCATTAAGCCACCCATTGCATCAATTTCTTTTACCAAATGGCCTTTTCCTATACCACCAATGGCAGGATTACAAGACATTTGTCCTAATGTATTGATATTATGGGTTAAAAGTAGTGTTTTTCGCCCCATTCTTGCTGATGCCATTGCTGCTTCTGTTCCTGCATGACCGCCACCAACAATGATGACATCAAAAAGATCTGGATAAAACATAAAAAGCCTCGTATTTGTTTTGTGTATAGATGATCGCTAATTTAGATCGGGAGATTTGATTTATTCAGGGTAGGAGATTTTACTCATCTTTTTTGTTACGTCAAATGATCTATTAGGATCGCGGTCTAAATAAAATAAGATCTTTTAGATGATCTTTTTATTTTTATTATTATTAGATCGGATCCTTTTTGTTGATAACTCTTTTTTGTGATTATTTTATAGGATCTTATCGATCTGTCTATTCTGTTAATTGATCGGATCTTTTTTTGTTTTAACTTGTGTATAACTATTCTTTTTATCCACAACTGTTTTCTATTTTTAAGTTGTTAGTGCGATCATAACAGCTTGTTATCCTAATTTTTAACAGAGTTATCCACAAAAATTAAGTTTAATTGCTTAAATTTTAACTTTTTGTTGTTTTTATTTTAAACAACAATTTTTGATCGTTTTATTGTTTTTTGTTTTATTTTTTTATTAACTGTTATCTGTTTGTCTTTTTGTATAAAAGTGATTGATTTTTATAAAAGCAAATTTATACTTAATATGATTTTATTTGTATTGTGAGGTTACTTTATTACTCTTTCACAGTTACCTTTGCCTTTTCCATTATCTAATAATGAAACTTTTGATAGTTTTTATGTAGGTAATAATCGGTTGTTGTTTGATTCATTGCAAACCTTGTTAGATAAAGAGGGGTTTAATGTCTTTTATATATGGGCGGCTAGCGTTGCAGGCCGAACTCACCTTTTACATGCGTCAAGCCAAAATAAATTAGCTAGTTATATTCCATTAAAACAGCATTACCATTTGGTACCTGAAATTTTACAGGGATTAGAAAATTATGATTTAGTCTGTTTAGATGATATTGATGCAATAGCAGGTCATAGGGATTGGGAAGAGGCTATTTTCGATTTATTTAATCGTTTGACAGAAAAAAATGTGAGTAAATTATTGATAACTGCAAATGCTCCACCTAAACAAATTTCTTTTATATTGCCTGATTTAGTTTCTAGATTATCTTGGGGGCAGGTTTATCAATTAAAAGAACTTAGCGATGATGACAAGCTTAAAGCTTTGCAATTGAGAGCGCAATTAAGTGGATTTGAACTATCAACAGATGTTGGGTTATTTTTATTAAAACGTGTTAATCGCGATATGCGTACATTATTTTCTTTATTAGAAAAGTTTGAAGTAGCAACGTTAGCACAACAACGAAAGCTAACTATTCCTTTTATTAAAAATATTTTGGATTTGTAATATGAGTCATAAACCTGAAGCGATTGTTTTTTTTGATTTAGATGGGACATTATTTAATAGTCAAATTGATGTATTGTCCAGTTCCCTTGATGCTATAAAAAAATTAAAACATAATAATATTATTCCAGTGATAGCAACTGGTCGAACACCTTGTGAAGTTGCTGATTTAATGCAAAAGACTCAAATTGATTCAATTATTGGTATGAATGGGCAAGTAGTTTTATACAAAGGCGAAAAGGTTTTTACTAATAATATTGATAAAGATGTGATAATGAGAATACATCAGTATTCTAAGCAAAAAACGAATATTCCTTTATCTTTTTATAATGATGAAATGATGTGTATATCTGAGTATAGTCAACCAGCCGAGAAGTTTTATCATTATCTTAAGCAACCAGTTCCTCCTGTTGATGATCAGGTTTATTTAAAATTACCTATTCAGATGCTTTTATTACTTTGTGAATCTGGAGAAGATCTTTATCGAGATGTTTTTCCTGAACTAACCTTTATTCGTAATACCCCTTACTGTGTTGATGTTTTTAATCATGGTGGCTCTAAAGGTTATGGTATTACTCAGTTATTAAAAAATAAAGGGTTCACTGATGTGTCTACTTATGCATTTGGTGATGGTATGAATGATTTTGAAATGTTCCTAACCGTTGATCATCCTATTGCTATGGGTAATGCAGTTGATGAATTAAAAGCAAAAGCCGAGTTTGTTACAGATACTAATAATAATGATGGTATTGCTAAAGCGTTACAAAAATTTGGGTTGATTTGATCGATATTTATATATTTTTTAGTTTATTGATAAATAACCCCCAAACACACAGCTTGGCTTGCGCCAGTTACTTCGGGAATATTTGATGGTATATTGTTGATTCGGCAATAAGCAAGCCAAGCAAAGGCTATTGCCTCCATATCGTCTCCATTTATACCTTTTGTATCGGTTGTTAATACTGACCATGATGGTAATAATGCTGATAATCTTTGCATAATAAGTGGATTTTTAGCACCTCCGCCACAGACTAAAAGTTCGCAAGGTAATTTTTTTAATATAGATAATTTTTTGATCTCATTTGCAATTGATAAAGAGGTTAATTCAACGAGTGTTGCTTGAATATCTTCTGCTTTAAAATCCGTCCCTATTAATTTTTTATGTAACCATGGTAAATTAAATAACTCTCTACCTGTACTTTTAGGTGCTGGTATTTTGAAATAATCTTCATCAAATAATTTATTCAATAAGTCTTGATTAACTTTTCCTGTTTTTGCCCACAGTCCATTTTTATCATAGCTTTTACCTAGGTTTTGATTTATCCAGCAATCAAGCAGTACGTTTCCTGGACCTGTATCGTAACCAATAACAGTATGGTTAGGAATTAATACTGAAATGTTACTAATTCCTCCTATATTCAATACTACACGATTAATTTTTGGATCTTGTAGCACCGCTTTATGAAAAGCGGGGACTAGTGGTGCTCCTTGCCCTCCATAAGCCATATCTTTTCGACGAAAATCAGCTATGGTGGTTATGCCTGTTTTTGCTGCGATAATATTGGCATCGCCAATTTGTTGGGTAAATGGGTTTTTACCGTTTGGTGCATGGTAAATAGTTTGCCCGTGGCAACCAATTGCTTTTATTTGTTGTTTATCAATTTTATTGTCTTTTAAAAATTGATTGATACTATCGGCAAATAATTCACCAAGTTGATGGTCTAATTCACCCAAATTTTGTAATGTGGTTTGCTTTGTTTCACATAATGTTAATAGTTGCTGTTTTAAGTTGGTGGGCATTGGGTAGCAACTACTAGCTATTGATGTGACATTTTTTGCGGTAATATTAATTATAGCAATATCAATTCCATCCATGCTGGTTCCCGACATTACGCCAATATATAAATTTTGCATATATCTATCCTTGTCGAATAATGTTACCTGTTTGAATATTTCTGATTTGAGATGGCTGTAATCTATTACCTGTTTGTCCTTGTAATATTGGAAAATTTTCACCAAATTGGCTAACGACATCACTTGCTGTTTTACAAGGTGGATAATTCGATAAATTAGCACTGGTTGAAACTATTGGTTTGCCATAAAGATCGCATAGTTTACAAACTAAGGGGTGATTGGTGACTCGTACTGCTATGGTGTCGAATTTACCAGTCAAAAAATAAGGTGTTTTTGTATTTTTAGGAAAAACCCAAGTAACAGGGCCTGGCCAGCTAGTAAGTGCTAACTGTTTTTGTTCATTAGTAATAGCTAATTCATCTATATAAGGGATCAGTTGTTGGTAATGGCTGGCAATTAAAATTAAGCCTTTATCTACTGAACGCTGTTTTAGTTGTAACAGTTTTAATACGGCTGATTCACAATCAGGATCACACCCTAGACCGAAAACAGCCTCGGTAGGGTAAGCAATCACTTCACCATTTTTTAAATAATTATTGATTTCCGATAGCGTTAATAAATTAGCCATAAATTTGAATACGAGCTGAGTACAATTGAGATTTATATTAAACTTAGGTTTTAGGTTTTGCAAATTTGCATGATTCATGCTTTTTAAAACTGGGTAGTTTTAGCATTATGCCCTATGGTCATTCCCAGTTCATTTGTGGAAAATGGTTAGTTGTAAGTTCAACAACTTGTTGCATATTGATAATTTTAAGCCTTGAATCAATAATTTTGCTTATTCCTCGGGCTTCTATATCGCTGTTGATGACGTAACAGTGTTTAGTTTTTTTTATAATATTATTTAATAATGGATTATTTTGTATAGCCAGAATAACGCCATTTTGCCAGAACAATACAACATCTTGAGCTGATATTAATTGTGGATTTATGGCTGATTGGTTTGCTGTTGATATAGTATGTAGCATTATTTTCACTTTTTATACTGAAACGTATAGTTACCTGAAACTTTTTTACAAAATCAAGCTCATTTTGGTTAGTACATCTTTGATGTTATTAGTATATAATAAGAACTATTTATTGAGCAAAGAATTCATCATGAAACCAGTTATTTTAAGCAATGAGCAACAAACGATTTTGTTTGGTAGTAAACTTGCCAAACTATGTTTAAACTATTTGTCCAAGCATGATGATACAATTATTATCTATTTAATAGGTGATCTAGGTGCAGGTAAAACAACTTTTAGTCGTGGTTTTTTGCAACAATTAGGTCATGTAGGTAACGTAAAAAGTCCAACTTATACATTAGTTGAACCCTATCAATTTGATGATTTTTCAGTTTACCATTTTGATTTATATCGGCTTTGCGATCCAGAAGAATTAGAGTATATGGGGATTCGTGAATATTTTTCTTCGCGATCAATTTGTTTGATTGAGTGGCCACAGCAAGCAAATGGGATCTTGCCAAGCGCGGATCTTGAAATTCATTTGACTTATTTGGCGCTTGAACGTACTGCTTGCGTTCAGGCAATAAGCGAAAAAGGCAGCGAGATTATTAATCTATCATAATTGAAATAAACAATATAAAGACAATGAAAAAACTATTCACTTTTTTTATCTTATTACTGCTTTGTAGTTCTGCCTATGCAGCTAAAGTTGTGATTGCCGTTGATGCAGGGCATGGTGGTAAAGATTCCGGCGCAATAGGGAAAAATAAGTTATATGAAAAAACAGTTACGCTTTCTATTGCTAAAAAACTTACCAATTTATTAAATAAAGATCCTAATTTTAAAGGGGTGTTAACCCGTAGCAGTGATAATTTTATTTCTGTTTCACAACGCTCTGAAATCGCTAGAAAAAATAAAGCTAATTTGTTAGTTTCAGTTCACGCCGATGCTGCACCAAATCGGAATGCAACTGGTGCTTCGATCTGGGTATTGTCAACTAAGCGAGCTGACACAGAACTTGGTCGTTGGCTTGAACAAGATGAAAAACAGTCACAATTACTTGGTGGGGCAGGTGATGCGCTTAGCGATGATCATGATCCTCATTTAAGTCAAGCCGTATTAGATCTGCAATTTTCTTATTCTCAACGAGTGGGATATGAGTTAGCAAAACAAGTATTAAAAGAAATGAAAGGGATAACAAAGTTACATAAATCTGCTCCAGAACATGCAAGCTTAGGGGTATTACGTTCACCAGATATCCCATCGATTTTAGTTGAAGTTGGTTTTATCTCTAACGAAGGTGAAGAACGCTTACTAAGTAGTAATGCTCATCAAGATAAGATTGCTAAAGCTATCTATCAAGGTATAAAAAATTACGTTAAACAAAATCCAAAATTTGGAGAACAGCATTAATGGCAATTAATATTCTTTCTCCTCAATTAGCAAATCAAATTGCTGCTGGTGAGGTGGTAGAACGTCCAGCATCAGTCATTAAAGAGTTGGTTGAAAATAGCCTTGATGCGGGAAGTACTCAAATTGATATTGATCTTGAGCAAGGCGGCTGTAAATTAATTCGTATTAGAGATAATGGTTGCGGTATTGCTAAAGATGAATTAGCACTGGCGCTTGCTCGTCATGCGACAAGTAAAATCAGCAAGTTAGATGATTTAGATTCTATTATTAGCCTTGGATTTCGTGGTGAGGCGCTGGCGAGTATAAGTTCAGTTGCAAGATTGACATTAACTTCACGCACAGCAGAACAAACTGAAGCTTGGCAAGTTTATGCTGAAGGGCGAGATATGGAACCGGTGATTAAACCTGCTGCACATCCTGTTGGCTCGACTGTTGAAGTACTTGATTTGTTTTACAATACGCCTGCAAGACGCCGTTTTTTAAAAACAGAAAAAACTGAATTTATGCATATTGAAGAATTCGTTCGGCGTATTGCGCTAGCACGTCCTGATGTTACTTTTAATTTGCAGCATAATAGTAAACTTGTTAGGCAGTACCGTTCATCTACCCTTGAAAAAAGGGTAGAATTGGTATGTGGGCGAGTATTTATGCAAAAAGCAGTCAAATTAGATTGGCAACATGATGATTTGTTCATTCAAGGTTGGGTAACAAGTAGTGAAGTTAGTAATTTGCAATATTTTTATGTTAATGGTCGAGTTATCAAAGATAAATTACTTAATCATGCATTGCGACAAGCCTATATAAGACGTGCGAATGAACAACAAAGTTATGTGGTGTTTTTACAAATAGATCCAAAACAAGTTGATGTTAATGTTCACCCTGCTAAACATGAAGTCCGTTTTCATGAGGCAAGATTGGTTCATGATTTCGTTTATCAAGCTATAGTTATGGCTCTTGAATCGGATTTATCTGTAACAGATGAAAAAGTAACAATAACACCTAATCGGCAAGCAGCTGGAGAAAATATCTTTAATCAACAGACGATTTCTAAGCCTTATCAAGCTAGTAACCAATTACCTAAAAAACCTAGTAATTATGCTAAAGAAAATGCGTTGTATGGTCAGTTAGTTAGCGTTGAATCTTCTTCTCAAAATATTGTACAACTTGAGCCAGAAAAGCCATTTTTATCGGTAGAAGAAAATGAAATAACTGAACCACAAAAAGCGGTTATTGAATCATTATTTCCTAAACGAAATTTACCATTGCAATCATTACAACAGCAGCTTGATAATTCATTATTAGTGACATTTGGACGGGTGTTAACTATTATTCAACCTGATATTGCATTGCTTGAAAAAAATGAAGATAATCAACAAAAATTAATGTTGATGAAGTTGCCTATTGCTCAACAAAAATTCGTTGCGATTAAATTATTGTCACAAGATTCTGAAAAATTGCTTATCCCATTAACAATTTTAATTAATAATAAGGAGCAGAAAGTCCTTTCTTCTTATCAGCCGCAACTAAATTTTTTAGGTTTTGATTTTTATATTGATAAAGCGAAGCTGTATTTGCAAAATGTTCCTAAAATGTTGCGTACTATCAATTGGCAACAATTATTGCCCGCTTTAATTGCTTTTATTTCTGATTCAAAAAATGAAGTTTTAGATCCAACGCAAATAGCGGCTTGGTTAGCTAATCAGTATTATGATAGTGTTACGATGAACTGGAGTGTAGTAAAAGCCATTCAGTTACTAGCTCAATTAGAACAAGTGGATATTAATCTGTTACAACAAGATTCATTTTTATACCCAATTGACATGCAATCTTTAACTCAATCGATTTATCATGAATAAACCAAAAATTATTTCGTTAATGGGGCCAACAGCATCTGGTAAAACGGCATTTGCTATGGCGCTTTATGATCGTTATCCTATTGATATTATTAGCGTCGATTCAGCTCTAATTTATCGTGGTATGGACATTGGTACTGCAAAACCGACTAAAGAAGAGCAACAAAAGTATCCACATAAATTGATTGATATTTGTGATCCTGCAAAAAGTTATTCGGCAGCTAATTTTAGACATGATGCCATTGTGGAAATTGAAAAAACCCTAAAAAAAGGGCGAATTCCATTATTAGTTGGTGGGACAATGCTCTATTTTAAGGCTTTAATTGAAGGGCTTTCACCGCTTCCTGCTGCTGATAGCGTAATTCGTAAGCAAATAGAGGAAAAAGCTAATAAATTAGGTTGGCAAGCGATTCACGAAGAGCTAAAAAAGATCGATCCAATTTCAGCTGAACGAATTCATCCTAACGATCCTCAGCGGCTTAATCGTGCTTTAGAGGTTTATTTAATTTCAGGCAAAAGTCTAACTGAACTTACACAAGAAAGTGGCGAAACATTACCATACGATATTATGCAATTTGCTATTATGCCGCAAGATCGTTCGCAATTACATGAACGTATTGAACAACGCTTTTTACAGATGTTGGATCAAGGATTTGAAAATGAAGTCAGAGCACTTATGCAGCGATCGGATTTACATTTAAATTTACCTTCTATGCGTTGTGTTGGATATCGTCAAATGTGGGAGTATTTAAATGGTAATACAAGTTATGATGAAATGGTTTTTAAAGGAATCTGCGCTACTCGTCAATTAGCTAAACGACAAATAACATGGCTTCGTGGTTGGAAACAACCTATTACGTGGTTAAACAATGATAATATGGATTCAATATTCCGAAACATATTTTAAGTGATAATTTTTATAGTGGTTTAATAATATACAATTGTAAATTTTTTCGTAGGTAAAGTTATGTATATTAGTGTCAGTATTTAGTATTTTTTTTACCTTTTTAGTTTAAATTTTTTAAAATTTTAGTTATTTGTGCATTAATTATAGTTGATTGGTTTAAGAGAAGCTTTTTTTATGTTATTTTGGTAGATACTAAAGATGTATCTGAAATAGTATGTAAAATACATTAATTATTTATAAATGTATTTATTTTATCTTAATATAATTATTTTTAAAGGATAAACTCATGTCAAAAGGGCAGTCATTACAAGATCCTTATTTAAATTTGCTTCGTAGAGAGCATATTCCTGTCTCAATCTATTTAGTTAATGGTATTAAGTTACAAGGACAAATTGAATCATTTGATCAATTTGTGATTTTGTTAAAAAATACTGTAAGCCAAATGGTATATAAACATGCTATCTCGACAGTCGTACCATCTAGACCTATTTCTGGATTGGTATCTCAATCCGAAGAGGAAAGCGAAAGCTGAATTTCAGTGGAGAATCTGATTGTTTGAGAGATATAAAGGCGGTGAATCTGCCTTATTAGTCCATGTATTCTTCCCTCAAGAGAGCAATATCGAGGATCTTAAAGAGTTTGAAATTTTGGTTTCTTCGGCTCAAATAGATATTCTCGATATTGTAACAACCTCAAGAAAAGTACCTCAAACCAAATATTTTGTAGGTGAAGGTAAAGCTCAAGAAATAGCAGAAAAAGTTAAACAGCTTAATGCTTCTGTTATTTTAGTAAATCATTCTTTAACTCCCTCCCAAGAACGTAATCTAGAGCAATTATGCAAATGTCGTGTTGTTGATAGAACAGGATTGATTCTTGATATTTTTGCTCAAAGAGCCAGAACACATGAAGGTAAATTACAGGTTGAATTAGCACAGTTACAACATCTTTCGACTCGTTTAGTTCGAGGTTGGACGCATTTAGAACGTCAAAAAGGTGGGATAGGTTTACGTGGTCCAGGTGAAACTCAATTAGAAACTGATAGAAGGTTGATTCGTCAACGAATTCAATTAATTTTATCAAGACTTACTAAAGTTGAAAAACAGCGAAATCAAAATCGTCAATCACGAAATAAAGCAGATCTATCAACAGTCTCTTTTGTTGGCTACACGAATGCAGGTAAATCAACATTATTTAATGCGTTAACAAATGCTGATGTATATGCTGCTAATCAGTTATTTGCTACTCTCGATCCAACACTTCGTCGAGTTATTGTTGATGATGTCGGTGAAGTTGTTTTAGCTGACACAGTTGGTTTTATTCGCCATTTGCCACATGATTTAATTGCGGCTTTTAAAGCAACGTTATTAGAAACTCAACAAGCTGCATTGTTATTACATGTTGTTGATGCAGCAGATCCTAATTTATTAGATAATATGCATGCTGTTGATGAAGTTTTGCACGAAATTGATGCGCACGAAATTCCAACATTACTTGTTATGAATAAAATCGACTTGATAGAAGGCAAACAACCAAGTATTGATAGAGATGAAAACGGTATACCAATTCGTGTTTGGATTTCAGCGCAAAATAGTTTAGGATTAGATCAATTATTTATCGCTTTAAAAGAAAGGCTAGCTAAGCAAATACAAGTTTGCCACTTAAACTTACCTGCTTATTTAGCAAGATTAAGAAGTCGTTTATATCAGTTAAATGCGGTAGAAAATGAATTTATTAATGAGGATGGTAGTTTTCATCTAGATGTGAGAATTCCCTCTATAGAATGGAATCGCCTCTGTAAACAAGAACCAGATCTGTTATACTTGATCAATAAGCAAAATAACAACTAATTATCAAATGGAGCATATACAATATGGCGTGGAATCAGCCCGGCAATAACGGACAAGATAACGACCCATGGGGGAATAATAAAAAAAAGCCAACTAATCATTCATCTGATGGTTTATTTGATAAAGTTAAAAAATTATTAAAAAAAAATAATTTCGGTAATAATAATGGTTCCTCTGGAATTAAATTGCCGATGAGTACAACTAAAATTATCATATCTATAATTGCTTTACTTGTTGTAGTTTGGGCAGGAAGTGGATTTTATACCATTAACCAAAATCAACGTGGTGTAATTACTCGCTTCGGTCAAGTTCAATCTGAAATCATTCAACCAGGACTAAATTGGAAGCCAACTTTAATCGATAAAGTGTATATTGTTGATACACAGGGTATTCGAAATTTCAACGAAAAGGGACTTATTGTTACAGCTGGTGAAAATTTGGTTTTTGTTGATATCAATGTGCAATATAGTGTCAGCGATCCTTTAAAATATTTATTTAATGTCACTAATGTAGAAGATAGTTTGCGCCAAGCTGCCGATAGCGCCCTTAGAACGGTGGTGGCAAGTTCAAATATTGATGCGATAATTTCTGATGAACGTTCAGCTCTAGAACGTAGCACTAAAGATGAGTTAGTTAATATCATTAGTCCCTATGATATGGGTATTAATATTGTTAATTTGAATTTTCAAGTTGCTCGTCTACCAGATGAAGTGAAAGGTACTGACAATAAAACGCTTCATTCTCAAGACGATAGTGAGCGAGAAATCAAACAAGCTGAAGCTGATAAGGTGAAAAAAATTCAGCAAGCAGAAGAACGTTCAGCAGGAATTTTAGCTGATGCTAATGCATATAAGGTTAGAGTAGAACTTGAAGCTGCAGGTGATGTGGCCAGTTTTGAAAAAATCTTACCACAATATAAAGTAGCACCAGAAATTACTAAAGAACATTTATATATTGAAACTATGGAAAGAGTATTAACCAAAACTAATAAGATTATAGTGAATGATAAAAGTGGAAATTTGATGGTGTTACCGTTAGAAGCACTATTAAAAAATAAGAGTGAAAAAAATTCTCAAACAATGACGTTATCAAACCAAAATAGTGAATATAATTCCAATATGCTCAGCTCGTCTGAAACAGTAAAAGAACAGCCTAAATCAAAGCTGGAATTATCAAAAGAAAATAACAATAACACTAATAACACCATTAAAGTTGGCGAGACTACGCGGACTCCACGGTTTATGGGAAGATAAGGAGAAAAGCATGCGCAAATTATTGGTTCCTATAGTATTAATTTTGATTGGTGTGTTTTTTTCTAGCGCTTATGTTATTGAAGAAGGTACTCGTGGAATAGTTTTACGGTTTAATAAAATTATAGGATTATCTGAACCTGGATTACATTTTAAATTTCCAGGAATGGATAATGTAAAAATTGTTGATGCTAAAATAAAAACAATAAATAGTCCTAATAATGCCGGTCAAGAACAAAAATTTAGAACACGTGAAAATAAAGATTTAGTTGTTGATTATTTTGTACAATGGAAGATTATTGATTTTAATCGATATTATGAAACTATTGCTGCTGGTAATAGTATCGAGAACTTGTTGCTTGCTCGATCAAATGGTTGTTTAAGAACAGAAATTGAAAAATTAAATATCATTGATGTTGTTAATGATACGAATAATAACTCTCATAATTCTATAGTAACCCGTGTAAAAGATATTTTAAATAGCACGGTTAAAGAATTGGATAAAAGTAATTCGATTGAAAATCAAGCTAATAAAGATGAAAAAGCTTTAGAGGTTAATCAAGCGAGTATGAGACCTTTCGGTATTGAAGTTATTGATGTTCGCTTAAAGAAAGTTAATTTTCTTCAAGAAATGTCTAATTCTATTTATGAGAAAATGAAAGCAGAACGAAATAATGTGTTCCAAAATCAACATTTTCAAGGTGTTAAAAGAGCTGATGAAATACGAGCAGAGGCTACACTCGAAGTAACCAAAATATTATCTGAAGCTGAACGTCAATCTCGCTCTATTCGTGGTGAAGGTGATGCGAATGCAATCAAACTTTATGCTGATGCCTTTGGTAAAGATATAGAGTTTTTTAGCTTTATACGGAGGCTAAAAACTTATGAACGAAGCTTTACAGATAATGATATTGTAGTTATTAGCCCTGATAGTGAATTTTTTAAATATATGAAATTAAAATCTGATAATTAACAAAATGAGTAAATAGTCTATGAGTAATAATGTTGTTGTGTTAGGTACACAATGGGGTGATGAAGGAAAAGGTAAAGTTGTTGATTTACTTACGGAAAAAGCAAAGTATGTTGTTCGCTATCAAGGAGGGCATAATGCAGGTCATACATTAGTTATTAATGGTGAAAAAACAGTATTACACTTAATTCCATCAGGAATTTTACGTAATGATGTTATTAGCATTATTGCTAATGGTGTAGTGCTTTGTCCTGATGCTTTGATGAAAGAGATGAAAGAGTTAGAAAATAGTGGTATTCCTGTTAGGGAAAGACTCCTTATCTCTGAATCATGTCCTCTAATTTTGCCTTACCATATTGCATTAGATCAAGCTCGAGAAAAAGCTCGTGGCAATAAAGCTATTGGAACAACAGGGCGTGGTATTGGTCCTGCTTATGAGGATAAAGTTGCTCGCCGTGGACTTCGAGTTGGTGATTTACGTGATCGTCAAGCTTTTGCTGAAAAACTAAAAGATGTGATGGAATATCATAATTTCCAATTAGTCAATTATTACAAAACCGAAGCAGTAGATTATCAAAAAGTTTTAGATGCTACATTAGCTATAGCTGATATTTTAGTTGCTATGATTGCCGATATTCCTGCGCTTTTAGAAGATGCACGAAGAAAAGGTGAAAGAATTATGTTCGAAGGTGCACAAGGTACATTACTTGATATCGATCATGGTACTTATCCTTTTGTAACTTCTTCTAATACTACTGCTGGTGGTGTGGCAACGGGATCTGGTTTTGGTCCGCGTTATGTTGGCTATGTGTTAGGTATTGTTAAAGCTTACTCTACGCGTGTTGGTGCAGGCCCATTCCCTACAGAGCTATTTGATGAAGTTGGTGAGTATCTTTGTAAACAAGGTAATGAATTTGGTGCAACAACAGGTCGTCGCCGTCGTACTGGATGGCTTGATGCAGTTGCTGTGCGTAAAGCGGTACAACTTAATTCTGTTTCAGGATTTTGTTTAACTAAGCTTGATGTGTTAGATGGGCTGAAAGAAGTAAAAATTTGTGTCGGTTACCAATTACCAAATGGTGATGTTATCAAAAATGCTCCAGCTGCCGCTGAAGAGTGGAGCTTAGTTAAACCTGTTTATGAAACTATGCCAGGTTGGAGCGAATCAACTTTTGGTATTAAAAGCTATGATGCACTGCCACAAGCAGCAAAAGCTTATATCAAAAGAATTGAAGAGTTAACCGAAACACCAATTGATATTATTTCAACAGGTCCGGATCGCAATGAAACCATGATTTTACGTGATCCTTATCAAGCTTAATATTGATTAAAAAATCGGGATAATTTTCCCGATTTTTTATTTCTTGAGATATAACGATTAACTGTGTATGAGGGAATTATGGCTAAATTAGGTACTCCTTTATCACCGACTGCAACAAAAGTATTACTTTGTGGTGCAGGAGAGTTAGCTAAAGAAGTGGCGATTGAATTACAACGTTTTGGCTGTGAAGTTATTGCAGTTGATCGCTATGCTAATGCGCCAGCAATGCAAGTAGCTCATCGGTATCATACTGTTAATATGCTTGATGGGGATGTTCTAAGAAAAGTCATTGAAATGGAAAATCCCGATTATATTGTTCCAGAAATTGAAGCTATTGTCACATCTACATTGGTTGAGTTGGAAAAAGAAGGATTTACTGTTATTCCAACAGCAAAAGCAACGCAATTAACAATGAATCGTGAGGGGATTCGCCGTCTTGCTGCAGAAGAATTAAAACTACCCACTTCACCTTATCGTTTCGCCGAAAACGAATTTGAATATGAACAAATGGTAAAAGAAATAGGTTTTCCATGTTTGGTTAAGCCAGTTATGAGCTCTTCGGGTAAAGGTCAATCTTTATTGCGTAGTGAAGCAGATATTAAATCTTCATGGATATATGCTCAAGAGGGAGGGCGCTCTGGTGGGGGTAAAGTAATCATAGAAGGTTTTGTTGATTTTGATTACGAGATTACTTTGCTGACTGTTCGGCATATTAACGGAGTTTCATTCTGCGAACCAATTGGCCATCGTCAAGAAAAAGGTGATTATCGAGAATCTTGGCAACCTCAGCAGATGCCTGAAAAAGCATTGAAACAAGCGAAAAATATTGCAACTAAAATAACAGAAGCATTAGGTGGACGAGGGGTATTTGGTGTTGAATTATTTGTTAAAGGGGAGCAAGTATGGTTTAGTGAAGTATCACCTCGCCCCCATGATACCGGTATGGTGACATTAATTTCACAAAACCTATCTGAGTTTGCATTACATGCTAGGGCAATATTAGGATTGCCAATTCCAATTATAGAACAATATGGTGCCTGTGCATCATCTGTCTTATTAATAGAAGGTAATTCCAAACAAATAACTTTTGCTAATATTGATAAAGCATTAAGCGAACCGCAAACTGATTTACGTTTATTTGGTAAACCAGAAGTAAAAGGAACAAGAAGAATGGGAGTTGCGTTAGCTAGAGCATCGACAGTTAAAGAGGCTACTAATAAAGCTATTAATGTGACAAAACAACTAAAAATAACCCTATAATGCCTAAATTTGTGTAAAAAGCAGTCATTCAACACAAAAAAATAAAAATTTCTAAAATAGGGGTTGACGTTCACATGTGAAGTGAGTAACATACGCAACCCTTGAGACAGCGAACTAAATCAACGAAAGGTTGACGAGGGATATAAGCTGTTAGCTCTTTAAAAAGAAGAAACAGACAATCTGTGTGGGCACTTGCGAGACAAAAGATTAAAGTCTACGG
>NZ_JBIDFF010000024.1:0-36921 GCF_046635645.1 Gilliamella sp. BG2 | reverse complement strand
ATCACCCCATGCAAGGTGCGTTTATTACTCAACGTGGGCAAGTCACTTAATGAGCGGATAGCGGAAGTTAATGGTTTATTGATAACAGGATTAAAGGAGAAGGTCGATTTTTGATTAAGAAAGGAATCAGGCGATAAGGCTTTATCAGTACTGGTAAAAGTAATCACATAACGCCAAGGCTGGTTTAACGACTCATCACCCTCAACATGCAAAACCGAAATCGGCGTCCCCAGCCCGTCAACCGTTAAGGTATAGCGATTATGGCTAACCCCACTCAAACCCGCCATTAAATCACTAAACCCGTCACCGAGTTGACTTAAAAGACGATTAAGTTCGTTCGACATGTTGTTCTCCTATTTATTTTTTTATTCTGTACGACTAGCTGTTTCTTTTTCTAATTGTTTTTTATTACTGTCTTTTTCCTCTATTTTTGATACTTTTGAGGATGCTTTTTTTACCGTTGTTGCCTTTTTAGCTTTTGTTGGCTTAGTTTTACTATTTTTCGTTACCCATTCAAGTACAATGCCATCTGTTTCGCTAAAGTCGAGTTGTAACGTTAGTGATTGATTGTTTTGGCTATTATCCTGCTGTAGTAACAAGTTAGAAACTACTGGTAAGATTTGTTGATTTAAAATACTATCGATATTACGAGCACCTGTATCTGGCAATAAGCAAGCTGAAACTAAAGTATCGTAAAGTTTTTGACCAACATTAAACTCAATTTTGTAATGTTTTTGTAATCGAGAGGCGACTTTATTTAATTTCATTTCAACAATTTTGCGTAGTGCAACATCATCTAATGGTTTATAAATGACAGTTTGAAAACGCGCTAATAATGCTGGTTGAAAGTGTTCACGTATAATAGGGCGCAATAATTCTTGCTGTGTTGCAATATCAGCATTTGGCATTTCATCAAATAATGCCATTAATTCATCGCTGCCTAGGTTAGAAGTCATTAATATTAAGGTATTACGGAAATCAATTTCACGGCCTTCACCATCTCGCATAAAACCACGATCGAATACTTGATAAAATAGATTCAATACATCGCGATGTGCTTTTTCGACCTCATCCAATAATACAACGCTATATGGGCGTTTACGGACGGCTTCAGTCAATATTCCACCTTGACCATAACCCACATATCCTGGTGGTGATCCTTTGAGTTGTGATACGGTATGAGCTTCTTGATACTCTGACATATTAATGGTGATCAAAGATTGTTCGCCACCGAAGAGTGTATCAGCTAAAGCTAAAGCTGTTTCGGTTTTACCTACACCAGATGGTCCGACTAATAAGAATACTCCCATCGGCGCATCTTCTGAGGTTAGCCCCGTTTTTGCGGCACGAATCCGTTTAGCGATGTCAAAAAGCGCGTTATCTTGACCAACAACACGTAAACGCAAATCATCTTCTAACATAAGCAAATGGCTTTGTTCATCTTTTAGTAGGCTTTCTAATGGCACTCCGGTCCAATCGGCAATAATTGAAGAGACAATTCGGCTATCGACATCAAGTGACAATAAAGGTAAACTTTTTTGTAGTTCACTTAATTTTTTCTGTG
The DNA here is from genome assembly GCF_046635645.1 of Gilliamella sp. BG2. Classification (NCBI taxonomy): domain Bacteria; kingdom Pseudomonadati; phylum Pseudomonadota; class Gammaproteobacteria; order Orbales; family Orbaceae; genus Gilliamella; species Gilliamella sp. BG2. The sequence goes on along the minus strand of NZ_JBIDFF010000024.1, from coordinate 35,357 downwards.
TTGCAATCAGTTGATTTTGAATTTTTTTATCTTGTTTTAGAGTTAATTTTTGTCGTAACTCAATTAGTGTTTCAACAAGTTTTTTCTCTTTTTCAAATTGTATTTGTTGACTGGTTAATTTTTTTTGTAATTCGCCTAGTTGTAAATCGATTTCCCTCATACGATCCGTTGATAGCTGTTCGCCTAATATTACATCAGCTTCTATTGCCTCTTGTTCTATTGTCAATGAGGCAATTTTTGCTTCAAGCAACGTGATTGATTCAGGAATTGTATCTAGCCCCATGCGAACCCTTGCTGAAGCTGTGTCAAGCAGATCAACGGCCTTATCTGGCAGTTGACGACCACTGATATAACGTCGAGAAAGCGAAACCGCTGTTTTAACAGCTTCGTCCAGTATATGTACACCATGGTGTTTTGCGTATCGTGATTTTAAACCACGTAGCATAAGACAGGCTTTCTCGTCATCAGGCTCATCAACTTTAACAATTTGAAAACGACGCTCTAACGCAGCATCTTTTTCAAAATATTGTTTGTATTCAGACCATGTTGTAGCAGCAATTGTACGTAATTCACCTCTAGCTAGTGCAGGTTTTAATAAATTTGCTGCATCAGCTCCACCAGCTGAATTGCCTGCACCAATAATGGTGTGCGCCTCATCAATAAAAAGTAATATTGGGTTCGGTGATTGTTGAACAGCCTCAATCACATTTTTTAATCTTTGTTCAAATTCACCTTTTACGCCAGCACCAGCTTGTAGCAAGCCAAGATCAAGCATTAATATGCTAACTTTTTCAAGATTCTTAGGCACGTTGCCTTCTGCAATACGAAGCGCCAATCCTTCAACTAATGCCGTTTTACCTACGCCAGGTTCTCCCACTAAGATTGGGTTATTTTTGCGACGACGAGATAAAATATCGATCATTTGCCTTATTTCACTATCGCGACCAAATACAGGATCAATTTTACCTGTTTTCGCTTTTTCGGTAATATCTTCAGTAAATCGACTAAGCGCTGCTTGATAATGTCTTTGTTGCACAGCTTGTTGTTGGTTATTTTTAGTCTCAGCTGTTTGCGAATCCTGATTAGTATCAATTTTTGATTGGGATGTACTATCGATATCATTATTTGAATGATAGCTGTATTGATTTACAGGGTTTTCATCTGATATTTCATTTAATTGAGTACGCATTTTTTGTAATGACACAACGGATAAGCTAAGCAATTGCCATGCATCTTGTGCTTTTAAGCAATGAGGCATCTCTTGTAGCACTTGTAAAATATGTACTGAACGAATGACATCTTCTTGATCTTCAAGTGAAGCCTTTAACCATGCTGATTGTAATACTGCAATCAACGATGACGATAAACTAGGTTTTGTATTAATTGTGTGTGGTAAAATGTCTAAATAATTCAATAATCCTTGCCAGACTTTGTCCATATCTAGTTGGTAATGTCTTGCAATAAATGAAATATCACCAGCACCTTGTTCTAATAATTTTAATAGCCAATGTTCAAGTGTAATTTCTGGATGTGCTCTCGTTTGACATAATTCTGCCGCAGCTTCAAGTGCTCTTGCACAATACGGATTGAGTCGCCTTAATAAAACAGAAGGATCGGCAATCATTACTATTCCTTTCGTTATGTTATTGTTTATAAAAAAATGTTGATTCTGCCGTAATGGCAGAATCAACAAAAACCACATTAGGCTCTACTTTCAACCCAGCTATCTGAGTGAATGATGTTGCCATCTTTATAAGTCCAAGTGATTTTTTCGTAACGTAATTCAATACGCTCTAAGTGATTGTATTGTTCTTTTGTTGGATCTTTAATGTTGTGCATTTCAGGTTTAATAGAAACAATTTTTACGTTATCCATTAATGTGTTGAAATATTCAATTTCCTGACCTGCATCATTAATTTTGTACCATTTGATTTCAACAGACTTTAAGTTTTGGCCTGTAGTTACAGCTTTGTAAAGATAAGGTGATGAAGCATCAACTTCTTTAACAAATTCAAGTGCTTTATGAACGCGAGTTCCGGTTAATTTACCTGTATTACCATCGGTTGGAATGTAGACTTTGTGATCAAATTCAACCACTTCAACACTACCTTCACGTCCTACTACAGTTACAGAACCTTTAATTTCTGCACCACCATCGTCTTTTAAAAACATATACGCTGGAACTGCCATTGTTTTTACTCCTTTTTTGATTATTATTAAACACTCTTAGTTTTCATTTGCCAAAATACAATTTGACATTTGAGGAACTAAGCTAATTTCTACTCGCCGGTTTTGTGCACGACCTTCCAGAGTGTCGTTACTAACTAGCGGTTTTTTTGCTCCATACCCTTGTATTGCAAAACAGGTTTCAGGGATATCACTAGCTTTTATAATCCAGTTTCGTACTGCTGTTGCACGCTCAAGTGATAATTGAATATTTTTATTTTCATCACCAGTGGAGTCAGTATGCCCTGCAACTAAAATAAGCCATCCTGTTCCGTGGTTAGCATTTATTTGTTTTTTCATTTCAACTAACGCATTGACTAATATTTTGGTTGAATCTGATTTTAAGCTTGATTGGCCACTTTCAAATAATGCTAAACTATCTAGGCGAATCACGGATGGTACTTCTTTCATGATAACTTTTTCTTCTTTAATAATAATTTTTTCTGGCTCTGGTGGTTTAGCAACATAATCACTCATAGAGACATTTAAAGGCTCAAGTAATTGTTGTCCATGATAAAGTCCCATACCTAAACGAACAGGTTCCCCTTGAGTTAAATATTGATTTAACATTGCTCTATCGTCTTTAAGTAACTCAAGTGCTTGTCGCTTTTCTTCATAACTGTTCATCGAAATTAAATGGTAATGTCGAATATCATTTTGTATTTGATCTGAAAGTTTAATATTGTTCCAAAAAGATGCGCCTAAGCATCCCATAATAAATATGGACGTGATTGTAATTAATCCACAGACCATCGTGGCAATAGGCGAAAATGGGTAAGCTATTGGCATAAATTTAATTAAGGAATCGGGCGGACTTACATTATCTTCAATTTTATGGTTATTTGGCAGTGGTAAAGTCGTGATACTTTCCCATTGTTTTTGCATAATATTGTTATTTACAATAGATTGATTTATAGGATAAATCGCTATCCCCGTTGGCTTACATTTTGCTATAGGCTGTTTTGGATCAATTAATGTTGATAATACGATTTGTTCAATCCAAGATTGTGTTTCGTTTAGCAATGGTCTTAATCGTAATCGTCTTTCTCGTTCGCTTGAAGGCGTTTTAATATCATTAACCCAATTGTTTAGAGGCGATAAATAACGATCAAGCAGAAATAATTTGTGATCGACTAATTGAAACCAGTAAACAGGTAATGGATTTTGTTCATCATAAATTAAATTATTTAGACCAATATGTGTCGATAAGTAAACAGGCAGTTGATATTTTGCAATGCGACATGTATCTGCCCATGATTGACGAAATGCTTGCAATTTAGCAATGAATAACCCTTGTTTATCCTCAAGTTCAGGCGTTAAAGCAAGAAATATACCTACTCGCCCTATCATATCTGGCCATTTTGAAATTAATGAATCATAAACGATAGGTAAATGAGAATATTCTTCAACATAAATCCATACCGCTTCGGATGAAACAACAATATTCGATTCTGCTATGGATAGATCTTCTGGAAAAAAGTCTTTTGCTGCACTACCAGTTACCAATAAGATAGGTAATCGATAACGTTGCCTTGCTGGTAATAAATCAAGCTTTTGGGTTAAAAAGTCAATATTTGTTGTTGATAAAGCAAGCAGCCGCCGATAGCGTTGCATTCGCCATAGCAACCCACCTGCAATAACTAAAACTAAAATCGTACCAATAATTTTCCAACCGACTGTTATTGGTAAAAATACAAATAGTAACAATAAGCTTAATATAGCAGCATAAATGATTTGAATTCGTTTAGGGTAATCGCTCATAAATTCCCCTTTAACCTACAATTTTTTTAATCAACGTATCAAGTCGATAATCTAATAAAAAGTAAAGAACAATAACCAACAAAACGGATAACGCAGTACAAGATAACAGCATCGTTTTGCGTCCTAAATAACGATAAGTTTTGGTTTGTTCAATAATAGGATGAGCTTGTTCTGGCTCGTACTCTCGTACAGCTTCACGCAGGGCTAAAACCAAGTGTTCCCTTTCCATTTGAGGTTTATCTAGATAGCATCCTTGAAAGCCAAGCCCAAGCACTCTGTCAAAGCAACTTAATACTAGTGGATCTTTTTTATCTGCTTTTAAGCGTCCGCGAATTTTTTCAAATAAATCATAACCAGCATTATGTGTATTAAAAAAGATGACTTGTAATGGTGCGCCTAACCACTCATCATAATCTTGTTTTTCGGGTTTATCACGATGGCGAAGTAATACTGTTTCATCTAATAATGCACATAGGGCATAACTTATATCATCAATCACATCTTGACTATATTGTGCCTTATATAACGTATCACGAACGGTCGTCACTTGCTGTTTACAAAGTTCATATAATTTATGTCCTGATGGAATATCCGCTTTCGCTTTTAATTGGACAACAACTAATATTGAATCTCGTAATAATTCATCAATGACTATTGTTTGTGGTTCTATACTCATAATCTTGACCCTATGATCGCAAAACTGCGAAAAGTTCTAGTGAAATATCTGGCATTGCTCTTGGTACATAAAACTCACAACAGCGAGTTTGCAACATATTTTTTGCTGCACTATGCGATAGATCCAGTGCAAAATATTGATTTTCTAAACGCATAGGTATTGCCGCTGGAACATGGCTAAGCGCTTTTATTGGTATACCCGATAATGCTGAATGTATAATTTGCCTTACATCATCTGGTGCACCAGCTTTACATAATATTGGAAACTGAGACTGTAATTGATGTCCAGGCAGACTTGAACGTACAGAGAGATAAAAATCAGCATCTTCAACAAGACGAGAATCGTTTAAGCGACCTGTCCATAATGTATCTTTATTATGTACTAAATCAATTTTAATCACTCGAGATGGTAAGCTTTCTTCTAATAAATTACGCACTAATCCAAATAATGGCGGAAAAACTGCATTAAGGTTGGTGTGTTGATAAGCTGGAATTTTATCAACATCATTTGCTAATGAAAACGTTAACAATGCACCTGTTAATGCCGTTAATGTTTGGTAAAGGCTTTCTGGGTGAATAGTTGGATTATCACGTAAAAATTTAAGTTGAGGCTCAAATGTGTTTAGTGCATTTAGAAGCCAAAACAGGGATACATCGGCTATTGCAAATTCAGCCATTTGTTCGTTACGTTCATGTCTCATGCCCATTAAACGTTGACGTTTAGCCTGCATTTGGATACATAATAGTTCCAACTCTTTTATTAATGTTCCACTTTGAGTGAATAAATTAATTAGTGGAGGAAGATATTCAAAATCAAGTACAAAACGACCATTTAGATCACGCTTAAGGCATGCAATTGGACATGTTAAATAATCACTATGATCTTCAAAATCAAATAAAAAAGTTAACGCATAACGCTCAACAGCGATTGTTTCAGCATTTTGTCCAAATAGATCTACCACTTCCACCCATTCTTGTCGATAGCGAAGTGGTCTTTCAAGTTGTTGATTGTCTTGTAGACAGTTACCCCCATTAGCTTGTAGCAATGGTATCCCAATAAATACAATGACTTCTTCACGCTCAGGTGGAATATCCGTATTTAGTGTTCTAGCTTCCGGTAATTTATCAGCAGTGTCAGTATTAATCAGCACACCATCACGAAAGCGAATGCTAATAGATTCTGCCTGTAAACGATCGATTGTCAGCGCTTGCGTATCTATGACTAATTTTTCAATACCCCATGGGTTAGCTACTGCCATAGCTGCTAACTTTTGAGAGGAAAACTGTTGCCATAACGCCTGTTGCTGAAATTGTTGAGGTGTCAAAAAGACACCTTCATTCCATAAAGGACGAAAAATTTTCATGAATCCTACCACCCAGATTGTTTGATATTAAGCTTTAGCTTTTGGCATTTGTGATACCATCGATAAATTAATATCCATTCCTTCAACCTGGAAATGTGGGATTAAAAATGTTTTAACACGGAAGAATCCAGGGTTATCCTCAATATCTTCAACAATAACTTTTGCTTCTCGTAATGGATGAGATGCTTGAACTTCGTCACTAGGATCGGTCATTTCAGTCACAAGGTTACTAATCCATTTATTTAACTCAAGTTCAAGAACTCGACGATCTTTTGTTGTTCCAATATTTTCTCGCTGAATCACTTTTAAATAATGGGCGATACGTGATAATAAAAAGATATACGGTAAACGTGCATTAATACGGCTATTTGCTGTTGCTTCTTTTGTGTCATATAGCGCTGGTTTTTGTGCCGAATTTGCAGAGAAGAAACAAGCATAATCTCTATTTTTATAGAAAGAGAGCGGTATAAAACCTAAATTAGCAAATTCAAATTCACGTGTTTCTGGGATAAGAACTTCAGTTGGGATCTTAACTTGGTTTCCTGTACCTAAATCGTAAAGATGGATAGGTAAATCTTCGACAAGTCCTCCAGCTTGTGGACCTCGAATTTGTACACACCAACCATTACGAATAAAACTTTGTACCATGTTAGCTGCAAAAGCATACGAAGCGTTAGCCCATAAATAACGACTATGTTCAATGCCTTTAACATCTTCAATATAGTTAAAACTACGGACAGGTACTGTATCAGGACCATAAGGTAAACGTGCTAATACTCTTGGTAATGTTAAGCCAACATAACGTGAATCATCCGTTTCGCGGAAACTGTTCCATTTTGTATATTCAGCTCGATCAAAATAATTTGCAATGTCTTTAATTGCAGCGACTTCTTCCATGGTTTCTTTACCAAAGAATTTTGGACCGACAGAACCAACAAATGGCATATGTGCCGCAGCTGCAACTTTTGAAATATTACGTAATAAAGCAATATCTTGTGGACCACGATCAAACTCATAATTCGAGATAGTTACACCTATAGGTTCTCCACCTGGTGTATCATATTCTTGAATATAAGTATGACGATAAAACCCTGTTTGAATGATTTCTGGTGCATCTTCAAAATCTTGGCGAAGATCTTCTTTTGAAGCATCTAATAATTCAATTTTTACGTTACGTCGGAAATCAGTACGATCCACTAAAAATTTTAAACCACGCTATGTTGCTTCAATTTCTTGGAACGTTTCGTTATGCATAATTGCATCTAATTGTCGGCTCAGTTTTTGGTCGATTTGGCTAATATGGTAATCTAATAAATGTTTGTCTAGTTTTTCAACTTTTTGAGATGAGCTTTGAATCAATTTGAGTAAAATATCAACAGCCATCGTGACACGTTCATCTTGTGAGGACTCAAATAATACATCATTATCTTCGTATTTATCGATCTCACCAGCTTTTTGGATTGGATTTAAATTTATTTTATTAAATAAAGATTGGTAAACACTACCATTATCTTCTAAAACGGTTTGGTTAACACTTTTTTGTTCTGTTTTTTCGTTCATTGCTTTTTTTCCTTATTGTTCATCAATAACGATATAATTTATTTCGAAAGTAACTAGATAATTTATTAAAAAACACTTATTTTGTGTTTTTAGATACAATTGATTCTAATTCTGCACGAAGCTCATCAGATAATTGTTCATCTTTAACAATTTTCTCTAGTTCGTAACGAAATGTAGCGTTGTCTAGTAAGTTAGATTTCAAATCTCTTAATAAATTACGCATAGCAAGCAAAGAACGAAGCTGAGGAATGTTTCTTGCAACTTGTTCAGGTTTAAAATCATTCATTGATTCAAAAGCAAGTTCTACACTAATATCGCTACCATCATCCGCAAGAGTATTTGGTACATTAATTTTGGCAGAAGGTCGAAATTCTTTTAATACTGCATCAAAATTATTTTTATTAATGGATACTTTCTCTTTTTCTGAAAGTGGACGTTTGTCTTTACCACGACCATAATCACCAATAGATAAAATTTTTAAAGGTAACTCAACTTTCTTTTGAGCTCCACCAGTATGAAGATCTAGTTGAATATTAACACGAGCAGGAGGTACTTCGTTTTGATAACTATTTGACATATTTGATTCCTTATGAAACACGAATAAATTGATAATTTCTTAAATAATATAAATAGATAATCTTTATAATATAATAAATAGCTCTATTTTTCTACAAATTTTAATAAAATTACAAATACTATTAATATCTTATCAATAAAAACCTAGATATCTTGATCATTAAAATAGTGTAAAAAACTGATAAATAATGAATTATTTTTATTCAATGATCATATTTTTAAAGGTATTGTCGAGTATAAAAAAAAAGCGAATAACAAATATTTTTTATTCATATTATAAATTTTATAAAAACAACGAGTTGTTTACACTTCATGATTAAAATAATTCTCTAAAAACTTATAAGGCGTTTTTCCTAAAATCGCTTTATGCGGTTTAACGGTATTATAAAAATTAATAAAGCGTTTTTGTTTCCTATCTTTTGAATCGCTAAATATTTGCTGATTATGCAATATTTTCATTAAAGTTCGTATCACTGTTTTTGCTTCCCTATTCGTTTATGAACAGGTTGGTTTGGTGAATTTTTGATTAATACGATGGTTTTAACAAATAAGTGTTCACTTGTGCCTTGATATTCACGTCCATTTTAACAATTTTCTCTAGTCCGTAACGAGATGTAGCGTGGTTTAGTAAGTTGGGGTTCAAATCTCTTAATAAATTACGTATAGCAAGTAAAGATCGAAGTTGAGGGATGTTTTTTGCAACTTGTTCAGATTTAAAATCATTCATTGATTTGAAAGTGAGTTCTATACTAATATCGCTACTATCATCAACAAGAGTATTCGGTACATTAATTTTGGCAGAAGGTTTGAACTCTTTTAATACTGCATCAAAATTATTCTTATTGATTAATACTTTTTCTTTCTTTTTCTGAAAGTGGGAGTTTATCTTTGCCTCGACCATAATCGCCAATAGATAAAATTTTTAATGGAGATCAATTTTTTTGTGCTCCACCAGTATGAAAATCTAATTGAATATTGACACGAGCAGGAGGTACTTCGTTTTGATAGCTATTTGACATATTTTATTTCTTATAAAGCTTATTATTTATATACTCGAAAAAAATAAATACTTTCACATGACAAATTATCCTATTTTTTTAAATTACAATAAAAATCTAGATGTTATGAATATAAAAAATTTTTAATATCAATTTGGATTCACTGCAGTATGCAGAATTATCTTGTTTTTATTAATAGCAATATGCGCATATTTTTAGTAAACTTTCCAATGTGTTATAAGGTAAAATAAGGAGTTATTAATGCATATACATTTTATTATTCATGAAGCTTTTGAAGCACCTGGTGCCTATGAGCAATGGGCTATGATGCATCATCACACTATAACTTATTCTCGCGTTTACCTTAATGAACCACTTCCTAATAGCATTGATGATATCGACTTTCTTATTGTTATGGGCGGTCCACAGTCACCATCAACTACCAAACAAGAATGCGCTCATTTTGATTCTAAAGCAGAACAAGCCATTATTTTATCTGCAATAAAAGCAGAGAAAGTAGTCATTGGTGTATGTCTTGGTTCACAATTAATCGGCGAAGCTCTAGGGGCAAGTTATAGCAACAGCCCAGAAAAAGAAATTGGCAAATTCCCTATTATGTTAACTCAAATCGGTAAAACAAATCCTTTGTTTACTGATTTTGGTAGTACATTAGAAGTCGGTCATTGGCACAATGATATGCCAGGTTTAACCAAAGATGCTCAAATTATTGCGTATAGTGAAGGGTGTCCTCGTCAAATCATTGCATACAGTAAATTTGTTTATGGTTTCCAATGCCATATGGAGTTAACACCTGAAGTAGTCGAATTATTAATTACCCATTCACAAAAGGAACTTAGCCAAGCAGAAAAATACCGCTTTGTCGATACACCTGATAAGCTTCGCTCTCATGATTACACTGAAATGAATCAAAAACTTTTCACTTTTCTCGACAAGTTAAGCCAACGCTATCTGTCACCTTTAGAAAAATAACTGATTATATCTTGTCGATAAGGGAATGGAAAATATGCAGGATATTATTATCGATAAACCGATAAAACGCAGTAAATTAAGGCTAAAATTAGGCAAAGAATATTTTATCTTAAAACGAAAATTTGATTGGTGGCGACATCGTAACGCATATTGCACTGTCGACATAAATAATAATACATGTTGTTATTCACACAAAAAACATCAGTCTGTTTTATTAAGACAACTAAAAGATGTTGATATGTATTTACAATATAACAAAATCACTAATCTTAGATTAGCAATTGAAAAACTTAATGGTTCAATCATTAAGCCTAATCAACGTTTTTCGATCTGGCAAAAAGTAGGACGCCCATCCAAAAAACGGGGATTTTTAGAAGGACTATCATTACATAATGGACAGATAGGCAAAGATATTGGTGGAGGATTATGCCAATTAGGTAATTTGATTTATTGGATTGTATTACACTCCGATCTTACAATCATAGAACGTTGGCGTCATAGTTTTGATGTTTTTCCCGATATTAATCGAACGATTCCTTTTGCTTGTGGCGCCACCTTATCTTATAACTATGTAGATTTACAGTTAATCAATAAAACCAATAGCACTTACCGGCTTAATCTTTGGCTTGATGATCAATATTTACATGGCGAATTACTTGCTGATACCCCCTTAAGTAATCATTATGAAATCCTAGAAACCGATCATCGTATTGAACAACAATGGTGGGGAGGTTATACCAGACATAATAAAATATGGCAACGTAAAACACATTTAATTGATAACCATGTTGAAGAAAAGCTCATCAGCGAAAACCACGCAATTATGATGTATACCCCATTTATAGCAAATAATGAAGACGAATTGAAAAAGCAATAGTCATTCTGATAACAGATAGTCACTAACTATCTAAGTGATAGTTTGAGAGCTATACTAATAGCCCGTATACTCATGAAATAAAGTAGTTAATAATACCTAATATATGAAAGGAGCAAATTTCATGGCTTATACTTTACCTCCATTACCTTATGCTTATGATGCATTAGAACCTTATATTGATTCTGAAACTATGCATCTGCATCACGATAAACATCATCAAACCTATGTGAACAATGCAAATGCCATTCTTGAAACTTTGCCAGCTGAATTAAAAGAACTTTGCCCTAGCACTTTGTTAAAAAATTTAGATAAAGTACCTGCTGACAAAATTACGGGTATTAAAAATAACGTAGGTGGTCATGTTAATCACACTCTTTTCTGGGAACTATTAAAAGTTGGTACTGAACTAAAAGGCGACCTAAAAGCGGCCATCGAAAAAGATTTTGGTTCAGTTGATGCATTTAAAGAAAAATTTGCAGCAGCGGCAGCAACTCGATTTGGTTCAGGTTGGGCTTGGTTAGTATTACAAAATGGTAAACTTGAAGTTGTTTCTACAGCCAATCAAGATTCACCGATAATGGGCGAAAAATTTGCTGGTGTTTCTGGTACGCCGATTTTAACACTAGATGTTTGGGAACATGCTTATTATTTGAAATATCAAAATCGCCGTGTTGATTACATTGGTGCATTTTGGAATGTAGTTAACTGGGATAAAGTTGCTGAGCTATACGCTGAAGCAAAAAAATAACTTGATTGTACTCATATTCTTTTCACCTTAAAAAGTGGCGCCTAGTGCGCCATCTTTTCTTTTCGAGCAATGCTTTATTTACTGAGTCAAAGTCAAAAATAGTAATTGGCAATTGCTAAATTATGCCCAAATCCGCTACAATGGACGCTTGTTTAATAAAACATAAAACAGAGCAACTCCATTTAAATCATGTTTGAAATTAATCCAGTTAAATCAAAGATAACAGAACTTACCGAACGCACAGCCGTGATTCGGGGGTATCTTTGACTATGATCTAAAAAAAGAACGGCTCGAAGAAGTCAATGCCGAGCTAGAGCAATCCGAAGTATGGGCCGATCCAGAAAAAGCACAAGCGTTAGGTAAAGAACGCGTTGCACTTGATGAAATAATCAATACTATTCATTCATTAACTCAAGGTCTTGACGATGTTGAAGGCTTGCTTGAACTTGCTATTGAAGCTGAAGATCAAGATACTTTCGATGAAGCTAATTTTGAACTTGAACAGTTAGAGAAAAAACTGGCTGGACTTGAATTCCGACGAATGTTTTCTGGTAAATATGATAGTGCAGATTGTTATTTAGATATCCAATCAGGCTCAGGGGGAACTGAAGCACAAGATTGGGCAGAAATGTTACTTAGGATGTATTTACGCTGGGCTGAATCAAAAGGTTTTGCAACTGAAGTGATGGAAGTATCGGATGGTGATGTTGCTGGTATAAAATCGGCAACGATTAAAGTATCGGGTGATTATGCTTACGGTTGGTTACGCACAGAAACTGGAGTACACCGCCTAGTTCGCAAAAGTCCATTTGACTCAGGCAATCGACGCCATACCTCGTTTGCTTCTGTATTTGTTTATCCTGAAATTGATGATGATATTGATATCGACATTAACCCTGCCGATCTCCGTATCGATGTATACCGTGCGTCAGGTGCTGGTGGTCAACATGTAAATAAAACTGAGTCTGCTGTACGAATCACTCATATTCCTACGGGTATTGTTACTCAATGTCAAAATAACCGTTCACAACACAGCAATAAAGATCAAGCAATGAAACAGTTAAAAGCAAAACTGTATGAGCTTGAGATGCAAAAAAAGAATGCTGAAAAACAACAAATGGAAGAGACTAAATCTGACATTGGTTGGGGAAGCCAAATTCGCTCTTACGTACTTGATGATTCGCGTATCAAGGATTTGCGTACTGGCGTTGAAACTCGTAATACACAGGCCGTATTAGATGGCGATTTAGATCAATTTATTGAAGAAAGCTTAAAAGCAGGTTTATAAACCGCTTGGTTATAAATAAAAGGTAAAACTATGTCAACAGAGCAGCAAGATCAACAAAACCAAATTGAAGAGTTAAATAATGAACTAAAAGTACGTCGCGAAAAGCTCGCTCATCTTCGCGAACAAGGTATTGCTTTCCCTAATGATTTTCGCCGTGATGCGATTTCTAGTGATCTCCATAAACAATATGGCGATAAAACTAACGAAGAACTGATTGAAAAGAAAATTATTGTAACTGTGGCTGGCCGTATGATGATGCGTCGTATAATGGGTAAAGCCTCGTTTGTTTCTCTACAAGATGTTGCTGGACAAATCCAACTTTATGTTACTCGTGATGATCTCCCTGAAGGTTTTTATAACGAGCAATTTAAAAAATGGGATTTGGGAGATATTGTCGGCGCTAAAGGTTACCTATTTAAGACTAAAACTGGTGAGCTATCTATCCACTGTGAAGAAATTCGTTTATTAACTAAAGCTCTTCGCCCATTACCTGATAAGTTTCATGGACTTGCCGATCAAGAAATGCGTTACCGTCAACGTTACTTGGATCTTATCACAAATCAAGAATCAAGAGAGACTTTTAAAGCGCGTTCCAAAGTTGTCAGTGAAATCCGCAACTTTATGATTGAAAACCACTTTATGGAAGTCGAAACGCCAATGATGCAGGTAATTCCGGGTGGTGCATCAGCTAAACCATTTATTACGCATCACAATGCGCTTGATTTAGATATGTATATGCGTATTGCGCCAGAACTTTATCTAAAACGATTAGTTGTAGGCGGCTTTGAGCGGGTATTTGAAATTAATCGCAACTTCCGAAATGAAGGCGTATCACCAAGACATAATCCAGAATTTACCATGATGGAAATGTACATGGCTTATGCTGATTACAAAGATCTGATCGTATTAACAGAAACATTATTCCGTCGTTTAGCTATTGCGGTAACAGGTGATGCTGTTGTGCAATATGGTGAACATACGTTTGATTTTGGTAAACCATTTATCAAAATGACCATGCGTGAAGCCATTTGCCATTACCGCCCTGAAACCAATAATGCAGACTTAGATGATTTTGATAAAGCTTGTGCTATTGCACAGTCAATTGGCATTAAAATTGAAAAAGGTTGGGGACTTGGTCGTGTTGTGACTGAAATTTTTGAAGAAGTGGCTGAATCGAACTTAATTCAACCAACTTTTATTACCGAATACCCAGCAGAAGTATCACCGCTTGCTCGCCGTAACGACGAAAACCCATTTGTAACAGACCGATTCGAGTTTTTTATTGGTGGTCGTGAAATTGGCAATGGATTCTCAGAACTTAACGATGCTGAAGATCAAGCTCAACGCTTTGCTGATCAAGTATCACAAAAAGATGCGGGTGATGATGAAGCGATGTTTTATGATGAAGATTATATTACAGCGCTGGAGCACGGCTTACCGCCTACAGCAGGACTTGGGATTGGTATTGACCGTACCGTGATGCTATTTACCAACAGCCACACGATTCGTGATGTAATTTTATTCCCAACCATGCGTCCAATCAAATAAAACGGTTTATCATTAAAAACACACTTATTTTTGGATAAGTGTGTTTTTATACTCAAACACATGCCTACCTGAAACTTTTTGACAAAAAACAGCGATAAGCATATAAAAACAAAAAATCCATTGAATATAAATACTGCATAATTCTATACATGGATTTTGAGCTGACTGTGAAGTGTGATAACCACCGTATTGATTAAAAATGCAAAAATAGGTTTGCCACCAAAAAAATAGAAAGGCTAAAAAGAGTGATAGATTAATACAGTTATATTATAAATATCGTTGGCCATAAAAATAACCAACGATATAGCAGTTAATTTAGTGGCTATTAGTTGATTTGACTTGATGTGGCAAGATAAGATTTAACACAATAGCTAAAATACCGCACAAACTAATACCTTGCAGTGTATAAGAGCCAAAATCAAAGATCATCCCTCCAATACCAAAAACTAAAACTAATGAAACAATACACATATTACGCGGTACAGATAGATCGACTTTATGTTTCACTAAGATATTAATGCCCACTGATGCAATAGAACCAAACAGTAACACCATAATCCCACCCATTACTACAGTTGGAATTGAACTTAAAAATGCACCAATTTTTCCGATAAAAGACATTAAAATAGCCCAAACAGCTGCCCATGTCATTACTCGCGTTTTAAAATTTCGGGTTAAGGTTACAGCGCCAATCACTTCAGCATAAGTAATACAAGGCGGTCCACCAAAAAGACCGGCAGCCGAAGTTGCAAGCCCATCACCTAATAATGTGCGTTGCAAACCAGGATCACGAGTATAATCTTTACCCGTTACCGAACCAATTGCCATAATATCACCAACATGTTCAATGGTTGGTGCAATAACAATTGGAATCATATATAAAATGGCTTGCCAATGAAACTCAGGGAACGTGAAATCTGGCACTTTAAACCATGGCGCATTAATAACAGGTTGAAAATCGACAATGCCAAATAAACAAGACAATATATATCCCACCACAATACCTGAAATAATAGGTAATAATTTTAGAAACCCTTTTGCCCAAATTGCCACAATTAAAGTCGTTAATAGTGAAACCATTGATATTATAATCAATTTATAATTTTCGACTGGCACCTTAATGTCTTTACCCATTGCCATTCCTACCGCAACAGGTGCAAGTGATAAACCAATAACCATAATAATTGGACCAGTTACAACTGGCGGTAATATACGGTCAATAACATGGCTACCATTAATTTTTACTAAAAAAGCAAAAAACATAAAAACAAAACCCGCAGCCACTAAACCGCCTAAAGTGGCAGGAATGCCCCATTGAGCAACACCAAATGAAATAGGGGCAATAAAAGCAAATGATGACGCTAAAAATACAGGAACTTTACCTTTAGTTGTCAGTTGAAATAACAACGTACCAACACCAGCAGTAAAAAGAGCTACATTTGGGTTTAATTTTGTTAAAAGGGGAACTAATACCAAAGCCCCAAAGGCGACAAATAACATCTGTGCGCCGGTAAAAATATCTTGCCATGAATGCTTATGCTGTGATGTTATATTTTTTGTTTTATCTGTTGTGATATTGCTCACATCTCGCCTCTCTTACTTAACGAAGTTTATTGTATAACTTACCTGATTAACAGGCATAAAAAAACCGGATTAACCGGTCTAAATTTTGAGATTTTATTTTGTGCCGAAGATTTTGTCTCCAGCATCACCCAGTCCAGGTAATATGTAGCCTTTTT
The DNA here is from genome assembly GCF_046635645.1 of Gilliamella sp. BG2. NCBI lineage: Bacteria > Pseudomonadati > Pseudomonadota > Gammaproteobacteria > Orbales > Orbaceae > Gilliamella > Gilliamella sp. BG2. The sequence continues at coordinate 19,007 of NZ_JBIDFF010000024.1, read as the reverse complement.
CGTTCAACCTCTCATCAATCGATGCCGTATAAAGTTCAACATCAGGGTGAGCTTGTTCAAGCACTTTAATACCTTCTGGTGCAGCAACTAAAACTAATACTTTAATATTTTTACAACCTGCTTTTTTAAGTAAATCGATTGTCGCCACCATTGACCCACCTGTTGCTAACATTGGATCAACAACTAAAGCCATTCGATCTTCAATATCCGAGGTTAGTTTTTGAAAATAAGGAACAGGTTCTAACGTTTCTTCGTTACGATAAAACCCGACAACGCTAATACGGGCACTTGGCACATGCTCAAGCACACCATCCATCATACCTAATCCGGCGCGCAAAATAGGTACAACCGTAATTTTTTTACCCTTAATACGTTCTACTTGAACAGGTCCACACCAACCATCTATTGTTACTGTTTCGGTAGGTAGATCAGCAGTTGCTTCATAAGTTAATAAACTGCCAACTTCGCTGGCAAGAGCACGAAAGTCTTTGGTGCTAATATCGTGTTCACGCATTAATCCAATTTTATGGCGTACAAGAGGGTGTTTTACTTCAACTATTTTCATGGATGGCCTCAGTGTTATTTTCTATAATCTGTTAGCTGGTATAAATAACCACTGAGCGATAATTCTAACATAGTTATCACTTTATGAAAACCTGAAATCAACAGCCTTATAGGCAATGTAAATATTGATAAAAAATAAAAATAAAAAAATTTAACGATAAAAATCAGTTTTATTTTCGTTTTTTTTTCATTAAAATAGCCATCCCAAATAATTTATTTCAGTAATTAATTTAAAAAAGGAATATAGGAATGAATTGGTTTATTGATTGTATTACAAAAAATTATGCAAATTTTAATGGTCGAGCTCGTCGTCAAGAATATTGGATGTTTACTCTCTTCAATTTTCTTTTAAATCTTGCTTTGACTATTGTTGGTATGATCCTTGTTTCAATTAGTAGCTCTTTAGTCTCAGTAATAAATATTATTAGTTTTGTTGCTTGGGCAGCATTATTTATTCCAAGTTTGGCTGTTGCAGTACGACGTTTACATGATACAGATAGATCTGGTTGGTGGGTATTAATTGCTTTGGTTCCATTGATTGGCGCAATTGTGTTATTGGTTTTCGCATGCTCAGACTCAACACCAGGCAGCAACCAATACGGTGAAAACCCTAAAGGGTTATAATTTACTAATAACCTTATCACTAAACGTGATAAGGTTAAATCATTATCAATGTCATCTTCTACCTTATTAAATACTTTCTCCGTTTAAATACTCAACAGGTAAATCAATCACTTTTTTATTAATTTGTTCACCATTAATCCGTTTTAATAACAGCTCAGCTGCAATTTTTCCCATTTCAATTCTTGGTGTCTGTATAGATGCTAGTTTGGGATTCATAAATTGACCAATTTGATGTCCATGAAATCCAACAATCGCTATTTGTTTTGGTACTTCAATTCCCATCCGTTGGCACTCAAGTAATACCCCTAAAGCTAAGTCATCATTAGTACTAAAAATACCATCAACACAAGGAAACTCTTTTAAAATTTGATGCAAAAATCTTGACCCTAATTCATAAGATGATGCTTCTTTAGTCGCTAGCGTTCTAGGTGTTAATCCTGCTTCTTCCATAGCCTTTTCATATCCTTTTTGACGTATAATACTTCGTTGATCTTGTCTTGCACTAAAATAGACAATATTACGGCGGCCTTTATCTATCATTTTATCAATCATATTCTTGGTTGCAGTAAAATTATCAAATCCAACAGCCATATCAATACAAGGTGAAACACTGTCCATAATTTCAACCACAGGAACACCCGAAATTTCAATCATCTTTAATGTTGCTGGAGTATGCGTTCTTTCCGTTAAAATTAATCCGTCAATATTATAAGAAAGTAATGAGCGCAGGCGTAATTCTTCTTTGTCAGCACTGTATCCGGTATGAGTGATCATGGTTTGATATCCTCTTACATCAGTCACCATCTCAATACCTTTTAAAATATCGGCGAAAACCTGATTGGTTAAAGAAGGGAACACAATACCAATGGCATTACTTTTAGCGTTAGACAGCATATCGGGAGCTTTATTAGGAATATATCCTAGCTTATCTATTGCGGCTGAAATTTGTAATTGAAGTGGTTTAGATACAAGATTGGGATCGCGTAAAAAACGACTCACAGTCATTTTACTAATCCCGATTAGATTTGCAATTTCCTGCAAACTTGTTCGACGTCTTTTATTATTACTCATGTTTGTTTTTCCGCTAGTCTTGGTTGCCAATCTATTGCTTTTTTACCTTGTTGCATAATAAGATCATTCGCTTTGGAAAAGTGCTTACAGCCAAAAAATCCACGATGAGCTGATAACGGTGATGGATGTACCGATGTTAATACATGATGTTTTTGGCGATTAATAAACTGCCCTTTTTTTTGTGCAGGAGATCCCCACAATAAAAAAACCACACCTTCAAGATACTCATCGATTGCTGCTATCACATTATCAGTAAAAGTTTCCCAACCTATTTTTGCATGAGAATGCGCTTGCCCCGCTTCAACAGTCAACACATTATTTAATAGTAATACACCTTGAGCAGCCCAAGAAGCTAAATAGCCATGAGAAGGAATTGTAAAACCATCAATATCGGTTGCCAGTTCTTTATAAATATTAACTAACGATGGTGGTGTCTTAACTCCGGGTAAAACAGAAAAAGAAAGACCGTGAGCTTGATTAGGACCATGATAAGGATCTTGCCCTAAAATCACCACTTTGATTTGATCAAATGGTGTAAAACGAAACGCATTAAACACATCATGCTGAGGCGGGTAAATTATCTTGCCATTAGCACGCTCAGTCTTTACAAATTGCATTATTTGTTGAAAATAAAGTTTTTGTTTTTCTGCACCAATAACTTCATGCCAAGTCAATTTTGTTGTCATATTTTGATATCACTCATCAATAATGCCAGTGTTTCTGGGCAATAACTAATATATTTCTACATAATAACCTATCACAAAAGAAAATAGAAATTAAAGGTATTACTTATCGAAGCAATAGTTTTTTTTGACTTTTATCAAATTTTTAAAGTGCTATATTAACCATAATTATTTTAGGGCAATAAGGCCCAGTTAGGAGGATTTAAAATGATTACAGGTATCCAAATTACTAAAGCAGACAACTCAGCACTTCTAAACTCTTTCTGGTTATTAGACGACTCTACAAAAGAAGCTCGTTGTGTAGCTGCTAAATCAGTTTATAAAGAAGATCAAATCATTCCTACTGCAGAACTTGGTCAATTCGAATATCGCGAAGTTCCATTAGATGTTGCTCCAACTGTAAAAGTTGAAGGTGGTCAACATTTAAATGTGAACGTTCTTCGTCGTGAAACTTTAGAAGACGCTGTAAAACACCCAGAAAAATACCCACAATTAACAATTCGTGTTTCTGGTTATGCAGTACGTTTTAACTCATTAACAGCAGAACAACAACGTGATGTTATTGCTCGTACGTTTACAACTAAAATTTAATAAAATAACAAAAGTTTTTAACCCAGCATTTGCTGGGTTTTTTATAATAAATAAGATATTTATTCCGAATTTAATTTTTCATCTTATCAGATTAACTATTTTATCCTAGTGATGTTAAACATTTCAGCAATACTTCAGTTAATTTCGATGCGTTAGTCCTTTTTATGTAGTTGACATGAATATAAGAAAAAGAATTTTCTTGCTCAAGAATATAAATAGTTGCTATTGTAGCTATTATCGCCATTAAAGTCATAGCAGGTTACTTAAGTTAGGTGTTGGTGGATGTGTTTATGCTACCAACCGTACTTTTTATTCCTTAAACTGTTTTATATTGAACAATATTTCTTTATTTTGTTAATAAAATTTTTTTCTAAAGATAAAATTTAGTAGATGTTTTTGCTTGCTAAGTAAAAACACAATACCTTCATAGCGATAATTAACCATTGATTGCTTAAACAAGTACTAATTAAATTCCACCTAACTCTACCACAATTGAAATAACTTTACACATTCTACAATATAGTTAAGAATAAAATTATTTTAATATCAAAAATCATAAACTTTCTATAAGGAATTTTTAGAATGAAAACAATTGGTTTAATCGGGGGTATGAGTTGGGAAAGTACAACAACTTATTATCAAGTTATTAATCAAACTATTGCTAAATCATTAGGAGGCCTGCATTCAGCAAAAACGATTTTATATAGCGTTGATTTTCAAGAAATTGAAAGTTGCCAAGCTAATAATGAGTGGAACAAAAGCGCAGAAATTTTAATTGATGCGGCTAAAAGAGTTGAATTAGCTGGTGCAGATTTTATTGTTATTTGTACCAATACTATGCATAAAGTTGCAGATCAAATTCAAAAAGCAATTAATATTCCGATTATTCATATTGCCGATGTGACAGCTATACATTTACTCGCACAAAATATTAAATCGGTCGCTTTGTTAGGTACTAAATATACAATGGAGCAGGACTTTTATAAATCTAAACTGATCGATAAAAATTTAAATGTGCTTATTCCTGAATCTCAAGACAGAAATATTATTAATGAGATCATTTATGATGAACTTTGCAAAGGTATTATTCAGCCTGATTCTAAGCAAGCCTATCTTAATATTGTTGATAAACTCATTAAAAATGGCGCAGAAGGTGTTATTTTAGGCTGTACGGAAATTGGGTTATTAATCTCTCAATCCGATCGTAATATACCTTTTTTTGATACAGCCTTAATTCACGCGCAAGAGGTAGCATTACTTGCAATAAGTTAATAAGTTATTCTTCGTTGGTATATTCTAGTATATCACCTGGTTGGCAATCTAGATGTTTGCAGATTGCTTCGAGTGTTGCTAGTCTAAATCCTTTTACTTTACCTTGCTTAAGTAATGATAAATTTTGTTCTGTAATACCAACTGCTACCGCTAGATCTTTTGATTTAACTTTACGTTTAGCAAGCATTACGTCTAAATTTATTATAATTGGCACATATGACTCCTTTTAAATAAATTGTTTATTTTCTTCAGCTAGTTGGCAGGCCTTTTTTAGTATTTGACCAATGAGCATAATACTAATCGCAAGAAATAACGTTATAATTTCATCACTAGAAAAAGAAATAGAAAAGTAACGTGCTGATTCCTCTTGATTATAAGTTAAGATCGTTGTTAATAACGGTTCAGATAAAAAACTTATAACCACCCAACAAACAAGCAATTTGCCAAAGATGTAACAATGGTTGGCTGATTTTACTGAGAAATATTCGGATTGACTGTAATTGATAAACAGTAGTCTAAGTTGATAAAACGCATAAACTAAAAGAAGTATTAATGAAGTATCCATTAATGTTGCAATAGCCGCTTGCCATCCAGATAAAGATACAGGATCAACATTCTCCCACCCACCAGAGGAGAAAGTAAACCCTACAAGTCCAATATCTTGTCTATCAAAAAAATAATATAAGAATGGAGATATTGCGCCAATTAACAAAATTAGAATTGGAATTAATGTTAGTAATGCCATAATTCGACAATATTGATTCAATCGAGAATGTGTTTTAGTCATATCTGTGTTCATTTTTAAATCCTTTCGTTTTATAAAAAGTGAACACAGTATAGCATTGGGAAATTCATTAAACAATAAAAATTAAAGTAAAACGATAATTTTTTATTTTATTATTTTTAATTATAAAAACTAAATATTAAATAAAATTACTTTATAATTATTTGATTTCACTAAAAAATAATTAGATATAAATTAATTAAAATCAATGTTATATATGAAAAAGTTTGTTCGAAAAAATACAACGATTTTACAATCTCAAAAGGAATCTTGTTCTGCAAGGGTTGCTTGTACAATCCTTAGTGCATTGAAAGTTTCCTTTACATCGTGTACGCGAATAATTTTTGCTCCTTTCATTGCCGCAATTACTGCACATGTAATACTACCAAGTGTACGTTCTTGCGGTGGTACATTTAATACTTGTCCTATCATGGATTTTCGGGACATGCCTACTAATAAAGGAAGGTTTAAGTGGTGAAACCGTTCAAGTGTTGCTAATAGCCGGTAATTGTGCATTAGTGTTTTACCAAATCCAAAACCAGGGTCGAGTATGATTTTTTGACGGTCAATGCCTTCGTTTATGCAACGTTGGATCTGTTTTGTAAAAAAATTATCGACTTCTTGATAGATATCTAGCTCATAGTATGGCGCATTTTGCATAGTTTTAGGTGCGCCTTGCATATGCATAATGCAAACAGGTAATCCTGTTTGTGCAGCTGCTTCAACCGCACCTGGTTCTGTTAAAGCTCTAATATCATTAATTAGATGGGCTCCTGCTTTGGCAGATTCGGTCATGACTTGTGGTTTTGATGTATCAACCGAAATCCAAACATCAAAATAATGGGCAATTTTTTCAATTAATGGAATAACACGGTTAAGCTCTTCATCGACAGACACTTCAGTTGCACCAGGGCGTGTTGATTCGCCGCCGACATCAATAAATGTTGCACCAGCTTGGATCATACTGTCAACTCGACGCATAGCATCATCAAGGTTGTTATAATTACCACCGTCAGAAAATGAATCTGGCGTCATATTAACGATGCCCATCACTTGTGGGAATGAAAGATCCATCACATGATTTTGAAAATGTATTTCCATGATTAAAAGCCCTATTTGATTAAAATTAATGATGCAGTTGTTTAAATGATCTTCAAAATTATTAAGCATAATTAAAGTGAAATTTTCAATATAATCGTTGCCTTATTCCTGCAAATTTATTGATAAGCTATTTTTAGTTTACCGATAAAAAACGCGCCGTAAGCGCGTTATATTTTATTAAAGCAAATTAACTTTTTTATTGTAGTGGTGTATCACTACCTTCATTTGCTGCTTTTTCATCGCTTTCCGTCCAATCATCAGGTGGTGTGACCGGTTGACGATTCATAAGTTCATCAATTTGTTGTTTATTGATTGTTTCATATTTTAACAGTGCATCTTTCATGGCGTGAAGAATATCAATATTTTCAGTTAGGATCGTTTTTGCACGTTGATAGTTACGTTGAATAATAGCGTCAACTTCTTCATCAATAATTTGAGCTGTACTATCTGAGATTTTTTTCAAAGGCCCATAAGATGATTCTTCGTACTCAAATAATACAGGCGGTAAACGTTCTGAGAATCCCCATTGGGTTACCATTGCTCGAGCAACATTAGATGCATATTGAATATCACTTGATGCCCCCGACGTAATTTTATCTTCACCAAAGACTAATCCTTCAGCAATTCGGCCTGCATAAGCGGTAGAAATTTTTGATTCTAATTGAGTTCGGCTTTGGCTAATTTGGTCACCTTCAGGTAAAAAGAATGCTACACCTAATGCGCGCCCACGAGGGATAATAGTTACTTTATGAAGTGGATCATGATCTGGCACAAGATAGCCAACAATCGCATGTCCAGCTTCGTGATAAGCAGTATTAGTTAATTGTTCTTTCGTCATAGATAATGAACGGCGTTGAGTTCCCATATTGATTTTGTCTTTGGCTTCCTCAAATTCTTCCATGGTAACTACTCGTTTGTTTCGACGTGCAGCAAATAAAGCTGCTTCGTTAACTAAATTAGCAAGTTCTGCACCAGAGTAATTTGGTGTGCCACGAGCTAATACCGATAAGTTGACATCAGAACCTAACGGAACTTTGCGTACATGAACGGCAAGAATTTGTTCACGGCCTTTCATGTCTGGTAAACCAATTTGCACTTGGCGGTCAAAACGTCCAGGACGGAGTAACGCCGAATCTAAAATATCAACTCGGTTAGTTGCCGCGATGATAATAATGCCGCTATTAGCCTCAAACCCATCCATTTCAACCAACATTTGGTTTAATGTTTGTTCTCGTTCATCATGACCTCCCATTGAGCCAGCACCACGCTTGCGTCCGACGGCATCAATTTCGTCAATAAAGATAATACAAGGTGCGTGTTTACGTGCTTGTTCAAAGAGATCTCGCACTCGCGAAGCCCCCACTCCCACAAACATCTCAACAAAGTCAGAACCTGAAATGCTAAAAAAAGGCACATTGGCTTCACCTGCAATAGCTCTTGCTAGTAAAGTTTTACCTGTTCCAGGAGGTCCTACCATTAAAATCCCTTTTGGTATGCGTCCTCCCAATTTTTGATATTTGCCTGGATCGCGTAAAAAGTCGACAACTTCGGTGACTTCTTGTTTTGCTTCTTCACTTCCGGCAACATCGGTAAATTTTGTTTTGACTTGGTCTGGCGTTAGCATTTTTGCTTTACTTTTACCAACTGACATTGGTCCACCTTTACCACCACCTTGCATTTGACGCATCATAAAGAGCCAAAAACCAATAAGCAAAATCATAGGAAACCAAGAGATAAGAATGCTGGTGATTAAGTTTGGTCTTTCATCGGGTTTACCATAAACAGGTACTTTATTGGCCAATAAATCATCCATTAATTTTCCATCAAGGTAAGGGATATATGTAGTGTAATTGCCTTTATTTTTAGTTGTGGCAACAATTTCTCGTCCGTTAATATGCACTTCTTGGAGATTACCAGCTGCGATATCGGAATTAAATTGGGTATAATTGACTTGAGGTCCACTATTAGATATTGAGCTGAATTGGCTAAATCCAACAATCAATGCTACAGCGATGATTCCCCAGATCAGTAAATTCTTTATCATGTCGTTCAAAAGAAAAACCTCTCATAAAAATTAACAGTTACGACTAAATTTAGCAAAGTATGGTACTACAAAATTATACAACTGGCTACTTCATACCCATTGCAACAATATAAACTTCTCGAGATCGTGTTCGTGAGGCTTCAGGCTTACGAATTTTGACCGTTTTAAACATTGAACGGACTTGCTTTAGGTACTCTTCAAATCCTTCGCCCTGAAACACTTTAACAATAAAATTACCATTAAGAGCAAGTACGTCTTTACACATATCTAACGCTAGTTCAACTAAATACATTGCTCTAGGTATATCAACTGCAGGTTGACCGCTCATGTTGGGCGCCATGTCTGACATGACAACTTGGACTTTTTCTTCGCCAACTCGTTCAAGTAATGCTTTTAAAACTGCGTCATCCCGAAAATCGCCTTGAAGAAAGTCAACGCCAACAATGGGATCCATGGGAAGTAAGTCACAGGCAATAATACGCCCTTTATTGCCGATAAGCGATGCGACATATTGTGACCAACCTCCTGGGGCTGCACCTAAATCAACAACCGTTATTCCGGGCTTAAATAATTTGTCACTTTTTTGAATTTCCTCAAGTTTGAACCAAGCTCTAGATCGGAGCCCTTTTTTGTGTGCTTGTTGTACAAAGCGATCATTAAAATGCTCATTGAGCCAGCGCGTTGAACTTGCTGAGCGTTTTTTATTACTCACAACTAATAAATCCTTAATGTAAAAGGTCACTTCATTGATTACAAACATATATAAGGGTAGAATAGCAAAATTACAACTTAATGTGATAAAAATTTAATGAATTTATCGAATAAACAAAAACAGTATTTAAAAAGTGAAGCTCATCATTTAAAACCTATAGTGATGATTGGGGCTAATGGATTTACCGAGGGTGTACTTGCCGAGATTGACAACGCTTTAAATTTCCATGAGTTGATTAAAATTAAGGTTTCTGCTGAAGATCGTGAAACAAAAAGGCTTATTTGTGATGCAATTGTACGCGAAACAAAAGCGTTAGCAGTGCAATTGGTTGGTTCTAATTTCACTATTTTTAGACCAAGCGAAGATAAGAAAATTTCCCTACCTAAATAAATGTAACAGGGCTTAGCCCTGTTGCATTTATCATCTGCTTTTGTAAGTGGTTTATTTAATAATTAGATATATTCAACTTTAACAATATCAAATTCTACATCACCCCCTGGGGTTTTAATTTGTACTGTATCACCATCTTCTTTGCCAATTAACCCTCTGGCAATAGGTGAGTTGACTGAAATAAGATTTTGTCTGTAGTCAGCTTCATCATCACCCACTATGCGATATGTTGTCTCTTCGTCCGTTTCAATATTTATTACTGTTACTGTAGCACCAAAAATAATACGACCAGTATTTTTTACTTTGGTAATATCAATAATTTGAGCTTGTGATAATTTACCTTCGATTTCTTGAATACGACCCTCACAAAAACCTTGCTGTTCTCTTGCTGCATGGTATTCAGCGTTTTCCTTTAAATCGCCATGAGCTCTTGCCTCTGCTATTGCTGCCGTTATTTGTGGTCTTTTGACATTCTTTAACTCTTCTAATTCGGCTCGTAATAGTTCAGCTCCCTTTACTGTCATTGGGATTTGTTTCATCTAGGTATCTCCCGTTTTTACTTATTTTAGTAAATAAAAAATAATTATCCCTTATCTTAATCAAAAGAAAGAGAAAGTTAATTGTTTTTTGTTTATTTAAAAACGTTAAAGTGAATATTTATATATTAACTGTAAAGTTAGTTTAATAACAAATCATTTATACTGAAAATGAGATGATATTTTTATAAAAATCGGTTATCGTAATATAACTATTTAGTAGTTCATTATAATAATTACATTTATTTATGCGGCAATTCCGATTTTATATAATCATTTCTCTGTCCATCGTTTGGTTTTTTTTATTGTTGTCTTATTTTGTTTTACAAACTTCGTTCGGAGCAAAATTAGTTAGTTATCAGTTATCTAAATTAAGTTCATATACAATCTCAATCGGCAGTGTTCATCACTCTTTTTCAACTTTTTATGAATTGGTTTTTGATGATGTTGTTGTCAATGATAATAATCAAGAGATTGTTAATGTTCCTAAATTAGTTGTAGGGTTGGATAAAAGTGATTTATGGCAATTAAGCCATTTTAATTATGTTACTGTCATTAATGGTACTATTAATACTACTCAATCCAAGCATTATGCTTTTTCAACAAACACACTAAAATTTGTTAATTCAACCATTAATATTCTGGCTAATAATGGAAAAGACAAACTTTCTTTCTTCAAAATCAATGGAGGGATTCAACCTTTTTTTTCATCAGGGGGAGATAAATATCAATTTGATTTTACTTCTCAAGAAGCTTTGGTAAATCAAATACCAATAAAATCTTTGCTTATTCAAGGTTTCCATCGAGATGGTATTACTACGATTACTAATTTAGGTGGAAATATTAAAGACGGATTTTTTGTCAGTAAATTAAAAATACAGGCCGACAATATTTTAGATATCGAACAATTAAAGTTGCATAATATACATTTTCAATCAACCGATGATGATTTTTTTGATAAAGATTCTCATGTCCTGCCAAAGCTAACAATCAAACAACTATCAATACAGGAAAGTAGTATTCAGTTACCCAATTTTTTAATGGAAAAAGGCAATATTGAAGCGACGAATCTTCGTTATGATGGGCAATGGCATTTCGAACAGGGCTCCTTTATTTTTACTGCCGAGGAACTAGTTTGGCATAATCAGTTATTTTCGTCAGTATTAGCAAAATTATTATTTCAAGACCAAGAATTGATAATTCAAAAAGTACTAGCAAAATGGAATAAAGGTAGTATAAATTTTTCTGGTAAGTGGAAAGATAATACCTTACATCTAGATCAATTAATGTTAGCGGATATTGTCTATGAGATTCCTGAAAATTTGGGACAGACTCTGTTACCTAATATTTTTAGAAATATTAAGCTTGATAAGCTGAATATTTTTCAAAGTTTGATAATTAGAAAGCAGAGCGATTTTCCTTTTAGTTTATATAATTTTCAAGCTTCAGGTAAAGATATCACTTTAGCAAAAGCGCAAAAATTAGGACTATTTTCAGGAACTGTCTTTTTTAAATCTGAAAAAGCTTCGTTAAATCGAATTGATATTCGTTATCCAGATCTTGTTCTCAAATTTGATTCTGATAACCATCCTTCATTAAGTTTTAGTTCTTTAACTAATGGGGGAATAATTGAGTCGAGAGCAAAAGTTGATTTATCGCAAAATGAACCGCTATCTTTGCAATTTGATGCTTATGGTGTAACAAGTTTGTTACTAGAGAATTGGAAATTGATAAAACAACCGCCAAATGCTATGAATTACTCAGCTAATTTACATGGTAAATTACAACCATTTAATTTCTCAGGTAAATTTTCGGCTAATGGGTATGAGTATATCATTAATCTTGCGCATTGATTTTTACAAAAGCATCCTTATATAACATCGTTAAGATGTTTAAGTTATTATGTTCATTTGAGCTTAAAAAACTCAATAATAAGTAATATGAGGTAGTAATAGTGCTTATAAGATTAGATAAATGGCTTTGGGCGGCAAGATTTTATAAGTCTCGATCATTAGCACGAGAAATGGTTGACGGTGGTAAAGTGCATTATAATGGCCAACGTACCAAACCAAGTAAGCTTGTTGAAGTCGGAGCAATCTTAACGCTTCGCCAAGGCTCTGTTCAAAAAACAGTTCGGGTTTTAGCCATCAGTGAACAACGAAGAACTGCTATTGAAGCCCAACAACTTTATCAAGAAACTCCTGACAGTATTGCAAAACGAGAAAAAATAGCGCAAGCGCGTAAACTTAATGCATTGACAATGCCGCATCCAGATAGACGGCCTGATAAAAAGGAACGGCGTAATTTGATTAAATTTAAATATGATAGGCAACAAGATGGCAATAATTAATATGGATACTTTAAACCGTTTTTTATTTGATAATCACCCTATTCGTGGTGAAATTACCCGTTTGGAACAGACATATCAAGCGATTTTAGATAATCATACTTATCCAATAGCAGTACAAAAATTGCTTGGTGAATTATTGGTTGTAACTAGTTTATTAACAGCAACACTAAAATTTGAAGGCGATATTGCTGTTCAGTTACAAGGTGATGGAGCGTTATCTTTAGCGGTTGTTAATGGTAATGATCAACAGCAGCTACGCGGTGTTGCTCGGGTTAGCGGTGAAATCGCTGATAATGCAACACTTAAAGAGATGGTGGGTAATGGCTATGTCGTTATTACTATTACCCCTAAAAATGGTGAGCGTTATCAAGGTATCGTTGGTCTGGAAAAAGATACACTTATTGGTTGTATCGAAAATTATTTTATGCAATCAGAACAGCTCCCTACTCGTCTATTTGTAAAAATAGGTGTACATGATAATAAACCAATAGCAGCAGGTATTTTATTGCAAGTTTTACCTGCTAATGAAAATACAGTTGAATCATTTGAACATGTTAGCACTTTAACTGAGACAATCACTAGTGATGAGTTATTTCAACTTTCTGCTGATGAGATTTTATATCGTTTATATAATCAAGAAGAAGTACGTCTTTTTGAAACGCATGATATTACTTTTAAGTGCGGATGTTCACGTCAACGTTGTGAAGATAGTTTAATGACTTTACCAGCTAATGAGATTGATGAAATCCTAAAGGAAAACGAGGGAAAGATTGATATCCATTGTGATTATTGTGGAAAGCATTATCTGTTTTATGCAATTGATATTGCTGAAATTAGAAGTAAAAGTAACCTAAATTATCATTGATTTTCATAGAAAAACACCACTAAGGCTACTAATACCATAGTGGTAAAGTGAAAATATAGGGAATTAAACCCATATTCAATTTAACAGAATAAAAAAAAGATACCAATCTATTTTATCTGTTTTATATAAAAATTTTGTAAAGAAAATTTACAAAACTATTTTACATTGAAATTAATAAAAAATTTTTTAGCCTTAACTTTTTAAAATTCATAAAAATTATTTTTATTTACTTCCTACATAAATATCTTCAACAATGGCGTGTTGATTTACGATTCTCCATTTAATATTAAAATGGTAAAGTGCAAGTCCGTATGCTTGTTCATTAATGTTTTTTTGTTTATAGGCTGGTCTTGGATCTTGGGATATTACTTGTGTAATTAATTCGGTGAGTTGAGGATAACTTTGTTTTTGTAAATCCAAAGATAATCGTGCTTTTTGTGAGAACTCTACTGTTATTTTTTTTTCAGGAGTAGATTGTGCGTATCCTGCAAGTGCTTCTGAGTGGCTATCGGAATAAGGGAGATAAGGCTTGATATCAATAATTGGTGTGCCATCGACTAAGTCGAGACTTCCTAATTTTAAGACTACTTGCTTATTTTCTATGATGATATCTTTTAACTCTACTGCTGAAAGCCCAATATGATTAGGTCTAAATGGCGATCGTGTAGCAAACACTCCCATTGTTTTATTGCCACCTAAACGAGGAGGACGAACGGTTAATCTCCATTTTTCAGGGGCAACATGGTGAAATAGGAATAATAGCCATAAATGTGAAAATTGTTCTAATCCTTTTACACTGATAGGGTCATTATAAGGTGCTAATAAATAAAGTTCCCCTTGTCCTGCACTAACTAGATTGGGTTGTCTTGGAACGGCAAATTTTTCACTATACGGTGAGCGGATAATACCGATTGGTTCAATTTGATATGTCATTATTGGTCGATAATTTTATTTATGAGTAGCAATTTTGTTAAGTCATTTAATTATTATCTCTATTTCCGCCGATCGATACAAAGATCGGCGGATTTAATATTAGTCTAATATCTATTTATAGATTATTACCAACCGCGAATAGCTCCACCATTAAAAATTTGGTCAGCTTTTTGTGCAACAGCTTCGGTTTGGTATGCTTTTACAAAATTTTTCACATTTTCATTATCTTTATCCGTTTCACGCGAAACAATAATGTTGACATATGGTGATTCTTTATCCTCAACAAAAATACCATCTTTACTTGGTGTTAGGTTTGCTTGTCCTGCAAATGCGTTATTGATGATTGCAAGATCAACTTGGGCATCATCCAATGAACGAGGTAACATTGGAGCTTCAAGTTCTAAAATATTGTAGTTATAAGGGTTACTTGTAATATCAAGTACAGTTGGTAGTAAACCTTTAGATTTATCAACCGTAATCATCCCTTCATGTTGTAATAATAGTAATGCACGTCCTAAGTTTGTAGGGTCATTAGGAATAGCAATCGTTGAGTTAGCTGGAATGAAAAACGCTTCACCGCGTGGTGAAGTGACTTTTACGCCTTCGCCTGTTTCTATTGATTCATCAATTGGTTTTAGTTTATGAGAATAGCTTGCAATAGGATAAACAAATGAATTACCTACTACAGCTAATTTATAGCCACGTTCTTTCATTTGTTCATCTAAATAAGGTTTATGTTGGAAAGCATTTACATCAATTAAGCCATCATTTAATGCTTGATTTGGGGTTACGTAATCGTTAAAAATAACTAGTTCAACATCTAGATTATAAAGATCTTTTGCTTGTTGTTTAACTACTTCAGCAACTTCTTGTTCAGGGCCTGAAATTACTCCGACTTTTAGAACGTTTACTTTAGTTGGTTCTGTTGGTTTGTTATCTGTTGTGGCTGTTTGTTTATTATTATCACAGCCAGTTAGAAAAAATGCACTTACCAATGTGGTAATAAGTGCTAGCTTTTTAATAGACATATATTTCTCCAAAATTAATGATGCGTGACGCGTTTAACAATCATATTGCCAATAAATTGAATAATAAAGACAATAATAATTAATATAACTAAAACAGTATTCATTATAGCTGGCTTGTAGCCGTTGTAACCATATTGAATAGCAAGTTGCCCAAGGCCTCCTGCGCCAACAGCTCCAGCCATTGCAATATATCCTGTCAAAGTAATTAAAGTAATTGTCATACTATTGACAATTATAGGCAATGACTCAGGTAATAAAACTTTATATATAATTTGTAGTGGTGTTGCACCCATTGAGCGTGCAGCCTCTATTAATCCTTTGGGAACATCTAATAATGCATTTTCTATCATACGTGCAATTAATGGCGATACACCAATACTTAATGGTACCACTGCAGCTTGTTTACCTATAAAGGTGCCCATTAAAATTGTGGTGAAAGGAATAATCCATACAATTAATATGATAAAAGGGATTGAACGAAATACATTAGTAATAAAAGAAATAATGCTATTAGCGACATAACAATCCAATATTTGTCCTTTACGCGTCGTATAAAGTAATATACCAACGGGTAATCCAATTATCGTTCCCCAAAAACCTGATAAGATGACCATAAATAGAGTTTCATCTGTTGCTTGTGCCATTTTGAACAGCATTGCTTCATTAAAACCATTAAATGATGAACAAAAAGCAACAAAGTCAGCCCAAAAATTATATTGAGTTAAATATCGAAATAATGATTCAAAAGGTTTAAATGAAGGAATAAAATCAAACATAGCCGAGCACCTCTACTTTAGTATTATTTTTTTCTAAGAATTGAATTGCTGATGCCATACTTTTTTGTTTTCCTTTCATTTCTGCTAACATTAAGCCAAATTTGACTCCTCCAGCATAATCCATTTGTGCACTGATAATGTTACTATCAATTTCGAATTCTTTAGCGATTTGAGATAATAATGGTAAATCAACGGAGACTCCTGTAAATTCTAAACGTAATAGCGGATTGAGTCCTTCTTTGTGTTCAGATGATAGCCTTATTAAATAATCATTTGGAATACTAAGGTGTAAGGTTGATTGAATAAATTGTCGTGCAATATCTGTTTTAGCATAAGAAAACATTTCGCCTACTGATGACTGTTCAACTAGTTCGCCATCACTTATAACAGCTACTTGATCACAAATTTGTTTTACTACATCCATTTCATGAGTAATTAATAAAATTGTTAATCCTAATTTTTGGTTAATATCTTTTAGTAATGACAAAATTGAACGTGTTGTTTCAGGATCAAGCGCACTGGTTGCTTCATCACATAATAATACTTTGGGGTCACTTGCCAAAGCTCTCGCAATAGCAACACGTTGTTTTTGTCCTCCAGATAAATTAGTTGGATAAACATTCGCTTTCTCTGTCAATCCGACTAATTCCATAAGCTCATTTACTTTCTGCTTAATTGCTATTTTAGGCGTTTTATTGAGTTCTAGAGGGAAAGCGATATTATCAAATACAGTACGTGAGGAAAGTAAATTGAAATGTTGAAAAATCATACTAATTTTTCGGCGTATTTCAATTAATTTTCTATTAGATAGATTAGTGATCTCTTGATTATCAAAGAAGATCTTCCCACTAGTCGGCTTTTCTAGTAGGTTAATGCAGCGAATAAGTGTGCTTTTCCCAGCCCCTGATTTGCCAATAACACCGTAAATTCCCCCTTGGGGAACATGGATATTAATGTCTTTTAAAGCATAAATTGGGGTTTTATTATGCTCAAATGTTTTCGAAATATGTTGTAGTTGTATCATAATATATAAAAACAAAAGATGAATAAATGAATATTAAGACGTCTAGACATCTAAGTCAATCAATAATATGCTATATGAATTAGAGTAATATCTAAAATTAAAAGGAAAAAAAGTAAATATGAAGCCAGCTATTTTTTTAGATCGAGATGGTACTATTAATATAGATTATAATTATGTACATACAATCGATAAATTCCATTTTATTGATGGTGTTATTGAAGCAATGCAAGAACTCAAAAAAATGGGTTTTATGTTAGTTATAACAACCAATCAATCAGGTATTGCTAGAAATATATTTACAGAAGAACAATTTCATACTTTGACTGAATGGATGGATTGGTCTTTGCAAGATCGTGGTGTTGATTTAGATGGTGTCTATTATTGCCCTCACGACCCGTTAGTGGATACTTGTGAATGTCGAAAACCAAGTCCAGGTATGATTCAAACAGCAGCTAAAGAACTAAAAATTGATATTGCTAATTCCTATATGGTTGGAGATAGAGTGTCTGACCTATTATCGGGTAAAAAAGCTGGAGTTAAAAAAACTGTGTTAGTAAAAACGGGTGATACCATAACAGAAGAGGCATTAGAACAAGCTGATTTGATTATTGATAGTTTGGCTGATCTACCAAAAAGAATAAAAAACCAATATTGATTGTTGTTTTAACTAATACAGTGTTTAGATTAAACGCTGTATTAAAGTTATACTTTTAAGTATCAGTGAAGTAATGGTTAATCCAATAAAACAGGCGCTAATAAAAGTAACAACAGTTATATCTAGCTGATTTGTAGAAAAAGAATAGTTGCCAAAAATAAGCAAAGTAATAAGTGTTACTAAGCTCCAGTATGGAAAACCAATTTTATTTTGTTTAGATGTTACAATCGGTAAATAATAAATAGTCCCACAAAACTCATACCAATTAATGAACTACCATGTTGTAATAAACTAAAAAGTTGAACAAAACAACCTGACGGATGAGTAAAAGAGTCCCATTCAATATGAGAAATTATGCCAATAATTGCCGATGTTAAAAAACTTAACCAATGCTAACAGCAATATTTATTCCAGTTGAAAGTTAAATAATTAGCAAATCACTTATAAAAGAAATTAGGTAAATTTTTAATTAAAACATTTCGAATGATAAAATGAAAAATATAAGCAATAACTAAAGTCATTGGTAAATCAAATAGAAAAATACCAGCTAGACTATGACTTAAAGCACTTTTTACCTCCATTATTAAGAAGTACTCAAAATCAAGAGCCATACTATCAATAATCAAAGCCGTCATAGAAAATAGATGAGGTTTCTTATATAAAGGTAATATGATAGCTGGATGAGCGAATGTAAAAGGCACTTTTTATTCTAACTTAATAAAGAGTGTTTAATTTAAAGCTATTTTGTTTGTTATAAGAAATATAATCGACCTACCAAAGATATTAAATATTAGAATTTGGTTTTACAACAATTCAACTTAGTTTGTTTTTAGCTCGTCTTGAGCAAAAAAAATGCAAACAAGAAAAAATGCGTAATGATCTCTTGTATAATTTTTTTAAACCCCTATAATGCGCATCCACTGACATGCAGTCAGCGACAAGCAGACGAAGAGTTGGTGATTAAGTGAGATCAAAAATTTTAAAAAAGATCTTGACGAATAAAA